>CAZFOF010000014.1:0-17616 GCA_964520265.1 uncultured Halobacteriales archaeon
CCTCGACGGAGATGGCGTCGTCGAAGTCCTGGGCGTCGACGGGGTCGGTCGTCCAGGTCGTCATCTCGCGGAGGTCGTCGCGCTCGTCGAGTTCGTCTTCGATTTGCTGTTCGACGCCCTCGGTACGCGCTGATGCTTCCTCCAGGACTGCCGGCGGGAAGTCGTCCGGAATGTCGAATTTCTCCAGTAATTCGTCGCGTTTGTTCTCGATGTGGCGGGCCATCTCCTCGTCGATTTCGACGGGGCCCTGGCCCTCCGATGTGCCTGCGTCGGCCTGCTCGGAGTCAGTCATGGGGCCGGATACGCCCAGGTCACAGTTATACTCTCGGTCACAGCAGTCCGTCTCAGGAGAGCAGTGCCTGCAACAACTGCAACTCCTCGTCTTCACTTATCTGGTCTGACTCCATCGCCGCGTGGACGACCTTGTGTGTCAACTCCGGCGGGAGCGCAACGCTCTCTGCTGGCGGTTGCTCACCGGTATCGGCGGCCTCCTGTACCGTCGCTTCCAGTGCAGTCAGGCGCTCCTCGACGGCCCCGAGTGCCGCGGTCATCTCCGGTCGCTCGGCTGACCCGGACGCGGTGGTCGCTGTGTCTGCCTCGGTCTGTTGGTCGTCTGCTTCGGTCTGACGCTCATCACGCTCCCCCGAATCCGCTGTCGTCGCTTCCCGTGGCCCGAACAGTGTCTCGGTGAACGTGGCCCGGTTTTGCCACTCGAAGCCGGGAATCTCGTTGAGTCGGCGGCTGACCGTCGCCCGCGTCACGCCGAGTGTGTCGGCGATTTTCGCCTGTGAGGCCTCGGGATGTCGATGCACGATATCGGCGGTCTTGCGTTGCTTTGCGGTCAGTTCGTCGGCGTCCTCCGGTGGTGTTTCCACAACTGGCTTCTCGTCGCGGTTCTCGTCCGACTCCTCTTCACCGTCTGCAGGCACTGTCTCCTCGGTGGTCGATTCTCCGTGTTCGGCTGGCTGTCCGTTTTCGAGCATTGCTTCGACGTTTTCTGTCTCCGCTGGGTCGCCGTACTCTTCGAGTACCCGCTCGACGAGCGACGGCGTGGCTGCAGTAATTTCGTCTGCGATGTCTGCAAACGACGCGTCTGGTCGCGATGCGGCGACATCGAGAATCCGCTTGTGAACGATTGCACGAGGCGACCCCTCGGTGTCACCGACTTTACTCATGCGTGTCAGAAGTAATGTCGGTAATATAACTGTTTCGACCGCGACAGCATTCTCACTCTCGCTCTTGTTCGCGCTCTTTGCCGGTGGTCTCGTCGGTCACCACGTCGTGATACCGCGTGAGGAACTCGATTTGGTCGCCGTGGCCGGCGTCGGCACTGACGAGGTTGTCTTCCAGCCCGTCACGGGGCTGGTGACAGCACTCTCGGTAACAGGGCTTGCAGAGAAACTCGAAGTCGTGGTCGCGTTTGCCCCAGCGGTCGCCGTAGCGGTCGTACTCGCGGGCCTCCGACCGCGATAGCTCTGTGCCACACGCGATGCAAGTCACATCCCCGTTCGACCGGGAGCGCCACATAGTGACACACTATGCTGGCTTCGTATTTGGTTTTTTGGAACGAGGGTGTGTGACACACTACCGTCAGGTGACACACAGCCATTCCGAGGACTCGCTCCCGGCGTGCGAGTCGTTTATTTCCGGGGCGCGCAACAGTGGAGGTATGGAAATCAAGTCGCGACACCATCTCCGGTCGGATGCAATCGACGAAATACACGCTGCCCTCGACTCGAATCTGGGTGTCGAACTGGACGCCGACGCTTTCGAGAAACTCGAACTCGAAGACGACGACTGGGAGGTCGTCCTCGTCGACGGCGACCCGCTCGTCGTCTACTTCGACGACGACCCGTTTCTCACAGTCAAAGGCGCAAACGAGTACCCCCCACAGAAACACATCGTCACCGTCGACGCCGGCGCTATCCAGTTCGTCTCCGACGGCGCGGACGTGATGCGCCCCGGTATCGTCACGGCCGACGAGGACATCACCGAGGGTGACCTCGTCGTCATCAACGAGGAGGGGCACGGGAAGTTCCTCGCGGTCGGACGCGCACTCACTGACGGCGACGACATGGAGGGGTCAGAAGGCCGTGTCGTCGAGTCACTCCACCACGTCGGCGACGACCTCTTCGAGTTGATCGTCTGAGACGGCCCTCATCCAGCGGAGCCTTCCTCTTCGATTTCCTCGAGGCGCTCGTGGAGTTCTTCGACGCTCTTGTCGTCGGTGACTCCCCAGTAGCCGACGATGACCAGCGACAGGAAAAAGATGAGCGCCCACCCGACCGTCTCGTAGCTTCCGGGCACGTAACGGGTGAAGAGACCGTCGATGACGCCTTCCAGTGAGAAAACGATGAGTACCGGTCCGACGATATCTCGGGGCAGGAAGTGTTCGAGATACGCTTTGAGCCTGGCTTTCGTGTTGCTCATACACTCCTCTGGGCCGCCGATACCAGTTAATCGCCGGGGTTGCGAGACGCGTCGGGACGTGGCTATGTCTGACGTAAGAGATAAACCGTTGCCAACCGGGGCGATAGGTATGGGACTCATGAGCAAAATCCTCGGCGACTCTGGCACCACTCGCCAGACCGGGGATTACATCGAACTCGAGGCCGGTGACCTGGACATGGCGGATGTCGATACCGACCGACAACTCCGCATTGCGAACATTGGCGACAAATCCGACGTTATCGATATCAAGGATGCCGTCTACGACGGCGACATCGTCGTCGCAGATATCACACGACACACGACGAACGACCGCACGATGGAACACATCACGGACGAACTCAAGCAGGTCGCAAACGAGGTCGGTGGGGATATCGTCCAGAAAGACGACGACCAACTTCTCATCACGCCCGGTGGCGTGAACATCAGCCGCGAACGTCTCGGTCAGTAAGGCTGGCTGGTCTCGCGGTGACGACAGTCTTACCCCCGCGCAGCGAGTGAAATCTGCCAATGACTGCCGCCGCCATCGACGCCCGCGAGATGCACAAATCCTACGGCGATGTGCAGGCACTTGCCGGACTCTCGTTGACCGTCTCGGCAGGCGAGTTCTTCGGTCTGCTCGGCCCAAACGGTGCCGGCAAGACGACGTTCATCAACACGCTCGTCGGACTCGCCGAACTCGACTCGGGCACCGCGGAAGTGTTCGGTCACGACGTGCGCGAAGACTACCGCACTGTCCGGGATGCGATTGGACTCGCTCCCCAGGAGTACAACGTCGACCGGTTTTTCCCAATCCGTGAGGTGCTCGAACACAAGGCTGGCTATCACGGATTTGGCCCACGCGAGGCTCGCGAACGCGCCACTGCCGCACTCGAAACGGTCGGCATCGCGGAGAAGGCAGACACTCGCTTCGACTGGCTCTCCGGCGGGATGAAACGTCGCTTCATGCTCGCTCGCGCACTCGTCTCCGACCCCGACCTCCTGATTCTGGACGAACCGACGGCGGGCGTGGACGTGCAACTGCGCCGTGACCTCTGGTCGGTCATCGAAGACCTCAACGAGGCGGGGACGACCATCCTGCTCACGACACACTACATCGAGGAGGCCGAACGGCTCTGTGACCGCGTCGCAATCATCGACCAGGGACGCAAAGTCGAGGTGGCGCGACCGGACGACCTCACCGCACGTGGCACCGACACCGTCGACATCGGCTTCGTCGATGGGCCACCTCAGCCGTCCATCTTCGACCACGAGGGCGTCGTCGACGCACACGTCGACGGCGAGCGACTCGTCGTCACCGCCCGCGGGAGCGGGTCTGTCGTCCCCGCCATCCTCCGGGAACTCGAAGCGGCCGGCCACGAGGTCAGTGACATCGATATCCGCCGGGCATCGCTGGAGGAGGTCTTCGTCGATATGACGCGCCAGACGGGGGCAGTCCAACAATGAGCGACGACCGTCGCACCGACGGTGGCACGGCCACAGAGACGGGCACGACTGTGGACACTGACACCAGAAACGCCACCGGCACGTCCGGCACGCGCGGATTCCGGACACTGCTCCGCCGGGAGATACTGCGCTTCGTCCGCCGACCGCGCAACACGTTCGTCCCGCCGATGATAACGAACGTTCTCTATTTCGCCGTCTTCGGCGTCGTCCTCGGTGGACGCATCGACCCCATCGAGGGTTTCCCGTACATCGTCTTCATCCTCCCCGGACTGGTCGTCTTAGGTGCCATCTCTAATGCCTTCGAGAACTCCTCGTTTTCGATTTTCCACGGCCGCTGGAACGACTACATCGAGGCTGTCCTCACCTCGCCGCTGTCACACCGGTCGATGGTCGCGGCCTACCTCGTCGCCTCGGCAGTGCGTGGGGTTCTCGTCGGTGTCATCATCGCTGCCGTCGGCGTCGGCTTCCTGCTTGCGACGGGGACGACGCTGCCCATCTCCCACCCGCTGTATCTGGTGACGTTTCTCGTCCTCATCTCCGTGCTGTTTGCGGGCTTTGGCGTCATCGGCGGCCTCTGGGCGCGGGACTTCGACTATCTCACGGTGCTCAATCAGTTCATCATCCGCCCGCTGGTCTTCTTCGGCGGTGTCTTCTACGCACTCGACGCGCTCCCCGAACCCTATCGCACCATCTCGTTGCTAAACCCGATGGTACACATGGTCAACGGTGTGCGCTACGGGTTCCTCGGCTACTCCGACGTACCGGTCAATCTGGCACTTGGCGCGCTCGCGGGGCTTACGGTGGCCGTCGTGGCACTCAACGTCTGGCTGTTCAAACGCGGATACGGCCTCGTCGAGTGAGGGGGAGTCGGCCCGCCGCGGGACACTTCGCGAGGGGCCGACAGTTCCAGAAACAACTACGACAGGGTGCCGGCGGCAACGGCCGACCGGCACGACGGCGACCGACTCCTGCCAGGGTCGACCGCCGCACTCGCGCCGCGCTCCGCAACCGACTGCGGAGTATGGCAACATATGACATAGATAGATATATGCCTGTCGCGGATGGGCTCGAACCAAACAAAAAGGCGGGATCTATACGCTATCGGGCTTGTCTGCGTCGTCTTCCACGTCGCGTTTCAGTGAGTCGCGACGGGCCTTGGCGTCGCGGCCAGTCGCTTCTTCGAGGAAGTCGTTTTTCGCTGCAACGGCTTCTTCGGCGGCATCGACGTGCCCCTCTGCGATGACCTCCTCCGCGGGCCGTTCCTCGATGTCGAGTGCGAGTTTGTTTTTCTTGCCGCTGTACTCTACTGTGCCTGCTGTGACACGCTTGAATACGGGGTTCTCCGGATCCTCGACGATGTAAAGTTCGCCGTCGTTGTAGTCTTCCGTGCCCGAGATTGGGCCGAAGTAGTCCTCGATGAACGTCTCCATGTCCTCGACGCGTTCTTCGAGGTGTTCGCCCCGCCGCATCTTGTACTCACGCATGGACGGGCATTTGCGAGGCGTCGTCTTACCTTTTTCGTGCCAGCGATAGTGAAAAGCCGTCCGCTGACCGGTGGAGCGACTCCACGGTGTGCCTCCTGCCGGCCAGTTGTCCGCGCTGTCAGGCGATTCCGTCGTTGCTCACTCTTCGCGTTCGCCGCGTCGGTGGGTCAGCGACCCGCGGTGACACTCCGGACAGAAGTCGCCTTCCCGCAGTGACGAGGCCTCCACGTTGGTCGTGAACTCACATTCCGGACAGTAGAACTCCCCGTCGGGAACCGTCACGGCGCTGGCCGTCGGTTCGACATCTGGCTGTTCCTCTTCGACGGGTCGCAGATTCTGGCCGGTGTCGGGTGCCCAGTCGTCTGCCTCGTCGTCATCGTCTTCCTGTGGCCACTCGCCGGGTTCGCGCTCGGTGCCGTCTACCTCGTCGTCGGCGTCGAGAATCACCGCGTCGTCCTCTTCGGGTTCACTCGTCTCCTCTTCCTGGGGCCACGCTGCGGATTCGTCGACCGTCTGGTCGTCCGCTGGCTGTTCGTCTGCCACCGTCTCGGTGCCGCTGGCCTCCCCCGTGACCGTCGCGTCCGTCTGGTCGTCGTCTCCCTCGTCGATGAACTCCGCGTCGTCTGTCGTCTCCGGTGGCTCGTCTTCGATGGGTTCCGCGTCGACGGACTCCGCTCCGATGGATTCCGCGTCGACTTCCTCCTCGTCGGGCGCTTCGACTTCGTCTTCGTCGGTCGCTTCTGCCGATTCCTCGTCGTCGAGTTCGTCGCCGACGATATCGGAGGGTGTCTCCAGCGTGGTCACCTCTTTGTTCTCGGAGACGATGCGTTCCTCGCCGCATCGCTTGCAGGCTTCGGTCTCCGTGATGGTGATAACGACCTCGCTGCCCTGCTCTTCCCGCTCCCGTTCGATCTCCGGGTCGCCATACCGGTGACCGAACACAGAACACTTGAAACTCATTGCCACAGAGTGGCCGTCTACAGCATATAAGACTACTGCTTGTTTCGACTCCGACAGCCAGGTGTCCATCGGCAGGTCTGGGTCGGTGACGAGACGAGCGGACGACCGATATAAGTCACCTCCACCTCTACTCGGGTGTATGCGAGCGAAGCCGGAGTACCGTGAGCGCGAGGAGACGCAGGTCGCGGTGCTCGATGCCCTGGCCGACCGGCAGGCAGAAGGGATGACCGTCTTCGAGCTCCGGTCGCACGTTGACGCTGACATCGACACCCTCGAAGGGGCACTGGCGGAACTCAAAGAGGACGACCTCATCGAGGCACGACAGGAGGACGGCCGGACTGTTATCCGTCCCGACGAGCGCGCTGTCGGGCCTGTCGAAGACGACTCAGAATCAGGATTTTTCGACGAAATTCGACGTCGACTACCGTTTTGACCGGGCGGTTAGTGCCGCCCGCGCAGTGCAACCACGAGCACCGCCAGCAGTGCTGCGACGACGCCGAATCCTGGCCCGTCCTCGCCCGGCGTCGACTCGGTGGTCTCGGTCGTCGTCGGTGCCACCGTTCCCGTCACGTTGCCACCGGTAGCCGTCGCCGTCGACTGGTCACTGCTCGTCGCCGTCGCGCCGCTCTCGGCCGTGTCAGTTTCCGCCGATTCGTCACCGTCCGTCTCTGCTGCGGTTGCCGTGGCGGTGTCGTCTGGCGTTGCCGTCGCAGTTGGCGTTGCCGTATCGGTGTCGTCTGGCGTCGCGGTGGCAGTCGGCGTCGCCGTCGACGCTGCCGCCTGGTCTGCCGTCAGCGCGAACGTCGAGAAGCCCGACGTCGTCACCTCGTAGCTGTCGTTGCCCATGTGACGCGTCTCGACGGGCACCCACTCGCCGCCGTCGTAGTGGACGGCAGTTACGGACGACGGGTCGGCTCCCATCGATGTGAGTTCGCTTCTGTCGATACTGACGGTGAACGACCCGCTTTCGACGTTATCGCTCAAATCACCCTCCACTGTCACATCGAGATACCCGACGACCACATCGCCGGTCGCCGTCGACGCCGACGACGGCGGGGTACCCATCGCTTCGACGCTGAGCGTATTGTCCAGCACACTGCCCTCGTTGAACGTCGCGGAGACCTCGGTGACCGACAGCGCACCGGCAGTCTCGCCGTCGAGTGGGACGGTCACTGTCGGGTCGACCGTCGTCACCTTCTCGATTGTCGCCGATGTTCCAGACGAGGTCGAAACCGGCGTCGACACCTTGGCGTCGAACGACGACGACAGTCCACCGCCGCCACCACCGGAGGATGTCTCCTCGACGCTGAGCGAGACCGTCTCCGAGTCGGTTGCGCCGTTGTCGTCAGTCACCGTCACCTGCACCGAGTGGTCGCCAGCACTGTCGCCGGTCAGCGTGTAGTCGACCGACGCTGACCCACTCGCTGCGACGGTGCCACTCGCCGACCCGCTGGAGACGCTCGACGAGACACCGCTTGGCGGACTGACGGAGACGGTGTAGCCGGTCGATTCGTTCCCGTTGTTCTGGGTCGTCACAGACAGCGTCGTCGACGACCCCTCGTCGATAGTGCTGGAACCGACTGACGTGCTGAGACTCAGGTCGGGTGCCTGCACCTCGACGGTCTCTGTCTCAGAGAGTGACTGCCCGTTGCCACCACTGGTGTCGACTGTCACGTCGTGTTGGCCCGCGCTGTTGCCGGTGACGGTGTACTGAATCGAGGCCGTCGAGCCACCGGAGACCGTCCCGCTCGTCGACCCGCTGGCGACGCTCGCGGAGACACCACTCGGGAGCGTCTTCGAGAAGGTGTAACTCGTCGAGGCGTCCCCGTTGTTCTGGACGACGGCCGTTAGCGTCGTCGTGTTGGTCGCGTCGATTGTCCCCTCGCTCAGCGACGTCGTGAGGGTGAGCGTCGCCGGACTCAACACTTCCAGCCCGGTCTGGGTGCTCGCCGAAAGGCTACTCCCATCGTTGACATCGACCGCACTCGCGGTGACGGTTATCTCGCCGGTGTAGTCGCCCTCCGAATCGGCGTTACAGTCGAAGGTCACGTCACCAGTGCCACCCGACAGCGTCGCGGTCTGTGTGCCGCTGGGCGAACAGGAGAGTCCGTCCGGCAGTGTCAGCGACACGTCCACCTCGTCGCTCTGGAGTTCCTGGCCCGAGACTGTCACGGTCAAATCGAATGAATCGCCCTGACTCACGCTGCTGGGCAGGCTCACGCCCGTAATCGACATCGAGGCGTCCGCCGCCACGACGCCGGTGAAGCCGGCGGTGACAAGCCCCATGACTGCAAGCGCCAGGAGGAGACGCCGTCCGGTCATGGTTCGACCTCGATGATTTTGTTGTTGATATTCGTCGCCTGCTCGGAGTTGAGTCGAACCAGGTAGACGCCTGAGGTTCTGTCTTCCGACAGGACGCCGTAGTTCGTACCGCTGCCGTCTTGCTGGTCGAGCGCCACGCTGTAACTCTCGTTTTCGGTGACGACCGTCGCCGTCAGTCCCGTCTGATTCGTCATGATGTAGATGTCCTCACTCGTGGTGAAGTTCGTCGTCGTCGAACTCAGGTCGGTACCGGTCGATATCGTCGGCTGACCCGCGGCCGGTTCGACGTTGATAACCTCGGTCAGCTCCCCGACGCTCGGCACGCTGAGACTCACCACGTAGGTTCCCGGCGAGTCGATGGTCATGCTCTTTTGTGTATCGCTCGTACTCGAGACGGTGACACTGCTGTTGTACGCGACACTGCCCGACCCGGGCGAGTAGGCAGTCAACACGGCCGTCTCGTCGACGGAGCCGTTGACCGTCACCGTCGTTGCACTTCCGGCAGTGATTGGCTCTGCGACCGAGAGATTCGCCGTCTCCGAGGCGTCCTCTATATCGATGAGCGTCGAGTCACTGTCGCTGTCTCTGTCCTTCTGGACGGTTGCGGCAATCGTCCGGGTGCCCGTCACAGAGGAGTCGTCCGGAATGGAAACCGTGACCGTATACGGAGCGGCCGACCCGCTGGGCGAGAAGGGCACATCGACGTTGCTGCCGTCGAGTGCCAGCGTCACCGTGCCGCCGGTAGCGGTCACGGCGTTGTCGGTCGCGGTGTCGTTGGCGTAGACGGTCACCGACACGTCGTCGCCGGGGTTGAACGGCCCGTCCTCGGCCTGCACCTCCACGTCGATGCTGCTCACGCGATAGCCACTGAAGGCCTGTATCGACTGGCTCGTGTTCAGCGCCGCCTTGAGCACGTACTCACCGTTTGACACGCTCGACGAGAGCGTGTGGTTGTAGGTCGCCACGCCGTCGGCGTTGGTCGTCACTGTCGCAACCCGCTCGTCGGCACTGCCATCGGTCTGGACGACGAAGTCGACTTTCTCGTTGGTTATGGCCGTGCCGTCGCCTTTCGTCACCGTCGAGGAGAACTCGACGGTCTGTCCTGGCGAGAACTTGCTTCTGTTGGTCTGTGCGGTAATCTCCTTTGCCTTCGCACCGGTGACGTTCAGCGTGCCACGCGCCACACCGCTCGAGTTGCCGGCGGTCACCTCCGCGATGAGGCTGTACTCGCCGACCGGCACTGACGATGGAATCTGGAAGTCGATGGACGCGGTGCCACTCGACGTCGTCGCACTGCCGAGACTGACCGCGCCGTCACGGGTTATCACCACCGCCTCGACGGTCGACCCGTCCTCGACGGCGCTCCCGCTTTTGTTCGCGCCCACGTAGATGGTTTCCGTCGTCCCGGGTTCGGCCTGGTAACTGCTGACTGCGTTCCCGCTGCTGTTCTCGAACTGCGCGTCAACGTCGCTGACCAGCAGTCCGAGCCGCCTGGTCTGTTGGCCGACCTCGACTTCGACGTAGTGTGGGCCGCCCGTCGAGGACGACACCGACAGCGACACCTCGCCGTTGCTGTCTGTCGTCGCGCTGTTCGAGTCGATCTGTCGAACCGGGCTGGTCGCGTTCAGCGTCACATTTACATCTTCTCCGGTGACGACGCTGCCGTCACCCGAGTTCCTGACGGCCACGTCGACGGTCACCGACTGGCCGGCATCGACCGACCGACTGCTCAGTGACGCCGAGACGGAGTAGTCCCTGACGCTAAATGGCGTGGTCACCTCCTCGGTGCCGTTGTTCGCCGTGGCGATGGTCACGTCAGCCAGGTGTTCGCCAATGGCCCGCTGGCCGAGGTCGAGCGTGTAGACGCCGTCGGCCACTTTCGTGACCGCGGACGCGCTGGTGTTTCCACCGATGAAGGTGCGCTCACCGTCCAGTTCCGTGACCGCGACCTGATTGACCGTCACGCCGGTTGGGACGGTCACTTCAAGCACCGCGGACTCCGTCGAGCCGAAGCTCTCGTTGGTCGGTTCGGCGCTCGCACTGAACGACCGCACCTCGAAGAACGTACTCGTCCGTTTGCGAGTGACACCGGTTTCGGTTTCCTGTGCCATCTCGACGAAGATGGGGTGTCCACGTTGCCACGTCCCCCCAGTCGCGTAGGTGGACGGGTCGAGCTTGACCGACACCTCGCCGTTGCTGTCGGTCGTCCTCGTAAGACGCTTTTCGTTGATCATGAGCGTGACCGTAGCGTCTGTAATCGCGCTCCCGTCGGTGGCGTTGGTCGCCGTGACGGTCGCTCTCACCGGGTCACTCGGCGTGTATGCGTCCTTGTTGGTCGAGACGTCGAGGTCGACTTCGCTCACCTGCACCCAGCGCACCGCGATGCCCTGGCTGCCTCCCGACGTTATCTTGGTCGCGACCTGGTAGCGTCCCGGCGTGTCGGGCATCGAGACGCTGAACGAGCCAGCCCCGTTCGAGAGGCCACCGCTCGGCGTGGTCTCGCTGACGACCTGCCCGTTCTCGTCGTAGACGATAATCTCGACGTTGCTGGCGTCCGTGTCGATTGCCGTCGAACCGTCGTAGGCGTTGATCTGGCCGCTCAGCGAATTGCCCGGCGCGACCGACCGCGACCCGAGACGCAGCGAGGTATCGAAGCCGGCGACCTGCACCGGACGGGTTATCCGCGTCGTGTACGACCGCGAACCGCTGGTGTGAGTCGCGTTGATAGCGATCCTGTAGCGACCCGCGTCGACGCCCTTCGCCTTCGGGTCGAAGGTGGTCGTATCGAAGGATTTGTTGTTGCTGTTGTACGACAACGTCGTCGGAGTGCTGGCGACCGTCCCGTTGAGGTGTAGCAGTTGCGCCTCGACGGAGATGTCGGTGTCGCTCAGTTCACTGTCCGTCACTGGGTCGAGCACTTGTACGGCGAGTGTGTTCCCCGAATCGCGCGTCAGCGTGGGGCTGAGACGGTTGAAGACGGGCCGGATGTCGAAGTCCCTGCCACGATCCAGTTTGACGGATGTCGACGACCCGCTGGTGACAGTATACGCGCTCGTCTCGTTGACACTCGTCCGGTCGATGAACTCCTGGCTCGGTCGGAGTTCGACCGTGTAATCGCCGGCTGGAACTGGAATCTTCACGAACGAAGGGTCAGTGTTAGGCCCACTCTTGAGGAATGCCTGCTGGATGCCGTCCGGGCCGAGATGCGTCACGACGTTGTTCGTGGTCGCATTCCTGACCAGCAGTTCGTTCTCGTAGAAGAAGCCAAAGCCCTTGACTGATGCCTGTCTGGCGTTGTTCTGCTGGATGATACTTCCGTAATTGGTGAGGCTAATATTGAGATAACCCGCCTCGGCGAGTCCACACGCCGAGCTCGTATCACTCCCAGTTTTAACACTGACGTTGTTTGCACAGACCCACTTGCTCGGCGTGTTCCCGAAGCCCCAGACGTTGTAGCCGACGTTGGTGTCCGTCCCGGTCGTCGGCGACATCAGCGAGATGGACGCACTCGTCGGAAGCGTCGTCCCGAACTCGAACGTGCTGAACGTGTTCGAGAGTGCCGTGCGCTCTGTCTGCGGGTAGGCGGTCGACTCCTGTGAGAGCGACGCGAACGCCGAACTGACGGGAAGTTTCCCGCCGGTGTTGTTCGTCACGTCGATGAGAACCCGTCCCCCCTCCTGGATGGTCATCGGCGGGAGCACGGTTCGACTCGACGAGGCGACGTATCCCTCGCCGTCGTTCGTGTCCACCGTCGGGTAGTACACCGGCGTGCCACCGGAGGTATCCGTACCGATGAGGCGGAAACTGTATTCGAGTTCCTGCGAGGTCTGAGGGACGGTCATGGTGAACAGCCCGTTGCTGTCCGTCGTTGTCGCGTTGTAGACGACGATTCTGCTCCCGCTGGCGTACTCCGGCTGTGCGGTCACAACCACATCGGAGACCGGATTTCCGGATTCGTCAACGACCTGTCCGGTCACCGTCGAAAGACTCGGTGAACCGGTTGCAATGCGGAACTCGACGTTTTTCATCCCCTTCGTCGGCAACGTCAGCGACCGGTTCTCCGTCCCGAATGAACTCCCGTTTTCGAGCGAGACAGTGTACTCGGTGTTCGTCTCCAGCAACACGGGCACACGCGTTTCGCCCCCGACGTTGGTCGACTGGTAGATGGTGTTTCCGCTCGCCTCGTTGACGACAGTGATGTTGTCGACGTTCGGCGGCGAGCCCTGGCCTGCTGACCTCCAGAACATGAACGTCGGGGCGGTCGGAGTGTCGGCGGTGAGCGTGTTCACGCCCGCTGTCGGCTCGACGAGGTCTGAGGCGTTGGCCTCCGAGAGCGAGAACGCTTTCACTCCGAGTGGGTCAGTGACGGTCGTGTCGTAGCCCTGTCTGAGCGTCCCAGCTGCATTCGTGTCCGGGTTCGTACACGTGCCGCTAACGTCGACTCCCGTGCAGTGGAACTGGGTAGCGGTTCCCTGCATGAACGCGAAGCCCTGCGACTCGTTGGTGTCCGCGTTGTACAACAGCAGTGGAATGTTCGACAGCGCGTTGCCCGTGTGGTCGTCGGCTTTCACTCTGTAGTAGTTGGCCGTGAGCACTGAGCGATTTGCAGGGTCTGCCGTCGCATAGGAACCATCGTATCCCGTTGCGTTGACACGGAACCGATCGTTCTCGTAGGCGAATCCAGTTGCGCTCTTGGTGAACGTGAAGGTAACTCTCCCGTTCCCTCCTGTACTGCTGTTCAACTCATCGCCTGCATTGAAATCCTGCGTATTCCCGTTTGTATCGGTGTACGTCGCGTCCACGCCGGTCGTTCCCAGGTCGACCGGCCCTTTCGTCGTACCCCCATCCAGGTTGTCGTAGGTAAACTCGAAGTTCGTCACCGATTTCTCTGTCTGCGCTTCGACTGTGACATACACGCCACCACCGGCGTTACCCGCGTCGACCACCTCGAACCGCGGCGTCGAGTTGTTCGCTGCCGCGGCACCGCCGCTGAGGAACGTGACACCGGCGAAGACACTGAAAACTACTATTGCAGTGAGCCACACCGCGAGAAGGTTCCTACTGGTCGCGTCCATCCCCACCACTTCCTCTGTCTCTCTCCCTGTTTGCTTCGTCAATGCTGCCCCTGGTTCGATATCCGCACTGTCGGCCCCCGTCGACAGTGTGCGGTCTGCATCGCTTATACTCCCGTGCCATAACCCACTATATTCTAAACTTGAATAAAAACTCACCTCACCAATTACAACTATTGAAAATCATGTTGCTGTTCACTCTTCGCGAGAGTACAACTCTATGTTGGGGTTGCTGAGCAGTTATTCGGCCCGAGTTCGAGCTCGAACGCGTCGGAAGTTACACTCTCAGTACCGAGATTGATAGCCACGATTCGTTCGGAATTCGCCGGCTGCGGCGGGAGAGTATCGGTAACGCGACTGACGAATGTCGCTTCGTCTATCCCGAAGACAGCCACTCGCTTGCGTACCTCGCCCAGTGGCGCAGTCACACTCCCGTCGGGCGCCCGTTCGCCACCGGCGTCTGCGTGTCCCGGTGCCAGTCTCGTCTCGTCGGACACCTCGGCAAGTCGGTCGGTCAGCGAAGCGTACAGCGTCCGTGCGAGCGTCTCGATGTCGGCGTCGTCTTCGAGGTCGGGGCGGGCGACGCTGTTCAAGAACAGCGAATCACCGGCGAGGAGCACGTCGCCGACGAGCAACGCGGCCATTCCTGTCGTGTGGCCGGGGAGCGCTCGCACGTCGAGTGCCGCATCGCCGACGCGAATCGTGTCGCCGTCAGCGAGTGTTTCGACGGCGAAGGTGACGCCACGCTCGACAGCGCGTTCTGGCAGGAAGGGCGTAGCATCGGCGCTCTCGGCCACGTCGCGCAGGCCGCTGATGTGGTCGGCGTGGATGTGCGTATCGACGACGCCGACGATATCGACGCCCCGCTCGTCAGCGTCGCTCACGTAGCGGTCGGCAAACGCCGCCAGCGGGTCGACGACGCAAGCCTCTCCGTCGCTTGCGACCAGGTAGCTCAGACAGCCACTGGAGGGACGCCGATACTGGACGACCGTCGGCCCCGCACAGTCTATGTCCGTCGACTGGTAGAGTCGGCCCCAGCCGTCCATCCCACCGGCGAGATTTTTCGCCTCGAAGCCGGCCTCGGCGAGAAGGCCCGCGACGAAGTCACTGGCCTCGCCGTGGCCACAGACGACGGTGATCGGCCCCTCGCCGTCGATTTCTGCGGCGAGTTCGTCGACGCTGTCCGTGACACTTGCCTGCATGAACTTCGCGTATGGAATGTGTGTGCTGGTGACCGATGCTCCCTCGATTCGCCACCGGTCGACTGCCGGTCGGTCGCGCACGTCCAGCAGGCGAATCGCCTCGCCAGCGTCGAGTTGTGACTGTAGATTCCCTGGGTCGAGTGCGGGAACGTCCGCCGGCGGGTCGGGATATGTGTCCTCGCTCATACCTCCTCGTAGGGCATTCGACCCGATAAACTGGCCGGCGGTATGCGTGCCTTCGCTATAAGAGGGTGGCACACGAACCCTGCGATATGGACGGGGCGGCACTGCTCGAACGCGTGCGTGAAGACAACGAAACAGAACTGACCAGACTCGGCTCGGATAAATCCCTCCTTGCGGCGACGGAGGCGCGACTGGAGACCGACGCGGTACTCGTCACAGCGGCGGCGACACTCGCTGCTGCCAGCGACACCGTCAGCGAGTGGGCACAGACCGCGACGAGCGACGCGGCCGAACAGGCCCTCCAGGCCACCGCGAGCCGGCTCAGCGACGCCCACGAGGATGTGGCAGCTGAACTGACCGGGGACGAGAACACCGACGACATCGCTGCAGTCGACGTGCCGTTCGTCTCGCTGGCTGGCGAAAGCGACATCGACCGCGTCGCTGCCGCGACTATCGCGCTGCCACTCGTGCTCGACCGACTGTTCTTGCAGTCGGTGAGCTTCTTTGTCAACGAGGCCGACAACGCCTGTGCCGACCGCTTCCGTGACCTCCGCGGGATGACCGAGGACATCCTGGTCGACGGCCAGGAGGCACTCGATGCGCTCTGTGCCGAAGACGACTGGGACAGTGCCGCCACCGCTGCGACGGCCACCATCGACGCCGCCTACGCCGACTACGTCAGCCGACTCGACGCGATGGGATTCGACCCCAAGCCGATTTGCTAATCCGCGGCTGTGTACCGCAGGCGTCGATGCGCGACGCGCTCAAGCCGCCATCTGTACTACTCGCCTCCATGGACAGACGGCAGTTTCTCGGCGCGCTTGCCGCGGGCAGTCTCGGTGGCTGTCTGTCTGCACCGACGGCTTCCGACGACGACCGTGGGCCACCGGGACGCTACGGGTTTCCCGACGACATCTGCTCGGAACAGCCCAAAGACGACCCCGGCACCTACGCCGTCACGGAGCCGACATTCGCCAGTGACTGGCGTGACTTCCGTTTCGACTCGCGGTACCGCCGGGATGGCCATACGGGTCTCGCGCCCGACCAGACGGTCATCGGACTCGTTGACGGCGACACCGCTCGGGCGTATCCCATCTCGGTACTCTGGTATCACGAGGTCGTCAACGACCGTCTCGGCGGTCGACCCGTGGCCGTTACCTACTGTCCGCTCTGTCGCAGCGGGATGGTCGCCGACCGCCGTCTCGACGGCGAGGTTGCGACCTTTCGCGTCAGTGGACTGCTCTGGGCGGCCCCACAACTGCAGGAGGCTATCGCCGAACGCGAGGGACGCGTTTTCGGGGCGGCCCGTCTCGATGGGGAGACCGCAATTCGACACAACGGCAACGTCGTGCTGCTCGACGACGTGACCGACAGCTACTGGAGCCAGATTCTCGCAAAGGCCATCTGTGGGCCGCTGGCCGATGAGACACTCGATATCGTGCCTTCGAGGGCTACCGACTGGCAAACCTGGCGGGAGGCCCATCCCGACACCGCGGTGCTGGTGCCGCCGCCACACTCCGAGACGACCGACGCTTAAGATGCTCTCGCTCCAATGGTGTGTATGGATGTCGTCTCGCTGCTTCCCTCTGCGACGGAAATCGTCTACGCGCTCGGCGTCGACCCCGTCGGTGTCTCTCACGAGTGTGACTACCCGCCGGCCGCAAACGAGAAGCCAGCGGTCAACCGCTCGCGCGTCGACCCGACGGCTGGCACCGCCGATATCAACGACCAGGTCGCTGCAGCCGAACAGGCAGAGGGAGTCTACGAACTCGACCGCACGGTACTGTCGGAACTCGACCCCGACCTCGTCATCTCACAGGGAATCTGTGACGTCTGTGCCGTCGACGAGGTGCGCGTCCGTGAGGCAATCGACGCCCTCGGACTCGATACGGCGGTGCTGACGACAGACCCACACAGTCTCGCGGACGTGCTGGCCGATATCGAACGCATCGGTGACGTGGTCGGGTGTAGCGAGCGCGCACTCGAACTCGTCGCCGACCTCGAAGGGCGTATCGACGCCGTCGAAGACGGGGTGGCAGGTGCCGACCGTCCGTCTGTCGCCGTGCTGGACTGGACAGACCCGGTGATGGTCGCCGGCCACTGGCTGCCGGGGATGGTCGATATCGCCGGCGGTCGCTACGGACTCTCGGAGCGTGGCGCGGCCTCGCGTCCCCACGAGTTCGATGCCATCCGCGACTACGACCCGGAGTATCTCGTCGTCGCGCCGTGTGGGTTCGGCCTCGACCAGACTGCCGAAAACATCGACGACCTCACCGACCGGGACGGCTGGGAGGAACTGACCGCCGTCCAGACCAGCCAGGTGTACGTCATGGACGGCCATCACTACGCCAACCGACCGGGGCCGCGACTCGTCGACACGCTGGAATTTCTCGCGTGGATTCTCCACCCCGGCCGCTTCGACCCGCCACCACCGGACGCTGTCGTCCCACTCGAACTCCTCTCCTGATACTCCCGGCTATACGTACGTGAACAGATTTG
>CAZFOF010000015.1:0-17487 GCA_964520265.1 uncultured Halobacteriales archaeon
GGAGTGTAGCACGGCTACCTCCGTGACCGTCAGCTATGAATGGAGATTTCATCTATCGGGAGACGGAGACAGACACGCAAACGACGGACGGTGCGCGGGCAGAGACGTGTCCGGAATGCGACGGCGAATCGCTTATCGCAGACAGCGTTCACGGTGAGGTCGTCTGTGAGGACTGTGGCTGTGTCGTACAGACCGAGCAGATCGATACCGGCCCGGAGTGGTCGGCATACAACCACTCCGAGAGTCAGGCGAAGTCACGCGTCGGCGCACCGTTGACGCGAACGATGCACGACAGGGGGTTGACGACCAAAATCGACTGGAAAAACACGGATGCACACGGACAGACACTCTCACAGCGCAAGCGGACGCAGTTGCGCCGGATGCGAACCTGGCAAGAGCGCATCAGGACGAAAGATGCCGGAGAGCGCAATCTCCAGTTGGCGCTGGCGGAGATAAATCGGATGGCAAGCGCACTCGGTGTGCCACGGCCGGTCAGAGAGGTTGCGTCAGTCGTCTATCGGCAGGCACTGAGCGAGGACCTCGTACAGGGACGGTCTATCGAGGGGGTAGCAACGGGCGCGCTGTATGCGGCCTGCCGGAAAGAAAACATCCCGCGAAGCCTCGACGAAGTCGCCGAGGTCTCTCGCGTAGAGCGGGTGGAAATCGGTCGGACGTATCGCTACATGGCCGAGGAACTCGAACTGGAGATGCGACCCGTCGATCCGCGACGGTATCTGCCGCGGTTTTGCTCCGAACTCGACCTCGGAGAGGACGTCCAACAGCGTGCAGTGACGATACTCGACGAGGCGGCGGCGGAGGGGTTGCTGTCGGGCAAATCACCGACTGGACTCGCGGGCGCGGCAATCTACATCGCCGCGCTGGAGTGCAACGTGAAACGAACACAGAAAGAGATTGCCGACGTCGCGCAGGTGACGAAGGTAACCATCCGAAACCGGTATCAAGAGCAACTCTCGACCCTTGATGGTAGCGGTGGGTGAAAACCCAGCACAACAATCAGAGATCGGAGTGGTGTGCGTCGGCGTGAGTTGGGACCTGTGGACGACGCACACCAGTGAAAGATACAAAGCCGAACAACATAGCTGTTTGTGATTAACTGAGTAAACAGATGGCTACCGATATCATCAGCTATGATATAAATATGAAAGTATTTATCTGTTGCCAGACTAATTGTCTCGTTGATAGTTGGGACCTATGTCAGAGCCACAAGAGGCAGACGAAGCAGTGGATATACTCCAGAAACTCGGTTTGAAGGAGTACGAGGCGAAGTGTTTTGTCGCACTTTCGCGGATTCCGAACGGGACGGCCAAGGACATCAGCGATATTTCGGAAGTGCCGCGTACACGAGTGTACGACGCGGCGCGGGTACTCGAATCGAAGGGCCTGGCCGAGGTGCAACATTCGAATCCACAGAAGTTCAGGGTAGTCGATATCTCCACCGCAGTCGAGACGCTGCAAGCGGAGTACGAATCACGAATCCAGGAACTACAGACGGCGCTGGCGAATCTCGAACCGGCTCAAACGACGGAGGACAACACGGATACACAGGAGGTCTGGACGCTGTCAGGGTCAACAGCCATCGAAAAACGGATTCTGCAGTTGATCGGACAGACAGACTCGGAACTGCATTTTCTCGTCCGGGGCGACGAGGTGCTATCTGATTCGCTGCTGTCGGAGGTCAATGCCGCACCAGACCGTGGGGTAGACGTGCGCATCGGCACTGTAACCGAGGAGGGGAGAGAGAAGCTATCGGCATCAACCACCGATATCGAGGTGTTCCGTGCCGAATGCGACTGGCTCCTTGACGATACCACAGGCGACAAGACTGCGCTGCAGCAGATTCTCGTCGTCGACAGTGAGACGATACTCATCAGTTCGGTACACGCCGACGGTAATCAGACGAGTGAGTACGCGACACTCGGAAGTGGCTTCGACAACGGATTGGTCGTGCTCTTGCGACGACTGCTCTCTCGGGAAGTCGTCGAGTAGCACGGCGGTATCTCCGTCGGCGACAGTGCAACTCTGTCACTCGCAGAATCACACAAGGATTATCCTCTAGAAAGTATAGCCTCTGGTACTAGCAATCACTACCGCCCACACCAGGTCGAGGTGGGTGACACAGACTGCATTGCTATCCAAACAATGACATCCGATGACACCGACACGCATATCCAGCAGTTCAACTGGGACGAGACAACCCCGAGTGCTGCTGTTGTCGCCGCTGTCGCCGAAGTAACGGGAGAACAGCCGACGGAAATGAAGGCGCTGCATCACTCCGTCGACACGGATGCACTCGACTCGTTGTTCGCTGACAGCCGGTCTGTTGTCTCGTCTATGGAGCTATCTTTCGAGTTTGCGGATACGACTGTCACAGTCTGCAGTGACGGATGCATCAGAACCGTGCCGGAGACGTAGCATCGAACGTCGCTATTTAAGTACCGAGATAACTCCCAGCGTCGCCACTTCTCGAAGTGAAAAATTGAGAATCGGTGTGACGGCTAGTTCTCCCGATAGCGGACGTGGGAGAGAGACGCAGCACCCATCGCGATCAAGAGGGCAGCCAACACCACAGTTGGAGTCAGCCCCAGCGGCGCGTTTGCAAGCAGACTGACGAGAAACAGGACACCACCGGCGGCGGTGATGCTCCCGTAGACGCGGTACCACGGCTGCTCGTCCGAGTCTTCCAGATACGGGTAGAGCTGGGCAGCGTTGGTAGACAAGACCACCGTCCCCCGGTTCTGGTCGAAATCGATGATGTCCATGTCGTCCATTTTCGGGAGGTGACACTGGTAGAGACCAACGTAGACCCGCTTGCGCTGACTGGAAGAAATTGCGGCGACTGTGGTGTCGTTTTCCAGTGCCGCAATGTGCTCCGCCAGGTCGCTCAGCGACGACTTACCATCGTTGTCTGCGAGATAATGGAGTGTCTCGCGTCTCCGACTGTTTTTCAGCACCTCGAACACCTGGTCGAGTGGCAGATTCGGTTCACCTTCGGATGCGTCCGGGTCGTCGGTGTTGTCTCCGCCACCAGCGTCGCTTGCTCCTGGTTCTGTCTCTTCCAACCCCTCTGATTTCGAGTGCTTCGTTTCCGAAGCGTCACGTTGCTGGCTCAGCTTTACGGCACCCGAAGCCGACGAACCAAGCCGGTGCGTTACCTCACCCTCTCCGAATTCAGTTCTTACTAACATCTGGAAACCCCCTCTCGGTCTGTATTCCTATTGATACTTCCCTGTCACACACCTATTCGATACATTCATACTTAATCGTTACTATCGGGGCAATGTTATTGGGTAGCTAACATATAACGCCGTGTGAAGCCCCCTTCAGTTAGCCGCCGTACAGCATCCACGATGTCGAACTCTCCCGAGCGGGCGGCAAGCTTGGAGTCCTGCGTACGCGAATGCACGGCTAGCTGAATATGGGTCTATACCCTTTGTTACCACGCTCTTGTGGAGGAGTAAAAGCCGACTATCATAAGTTACAGTGGCGAACGTAGCGGAGCAACGAGCGACACAGCTACCGTCGAAAGTCGACAGTTCCCCTGTCGGTGGCCGGAGTCGAGCCACGCGAGGAAATCATGGATTCCCGAAAGAGAACAGCCTCGGAAGTAATGTGACGGTAACAAAGGGGTATCCTTGCGATATTTCTGTCATTGCAGAAGAAACGTACAGCGCCGAAGTTATCGCACCCCCGGAGTAAGTACATGGAAAGCGAACGGTCACTATCACAAGACCTCGTCTACGACATCTTGAGCAGTCCGAGACGTCGATACGTCCTCTACTACCTCCGGAAAGAGGACGGGCCGATCGAACTGACAACACTCGCAGAGCACGTCGCCGCATGGGAGAACGATACCAGCGTCGACTCACTAACCGATCAGGAGCGCAAACGTGTCTACGTCTCACTGTATCAGACGCACGTACCGAAACTCGACGACGCTGGAATCGTCGACTACGACCAAGACGAAGGGACTGTTTCGCTTGAAAAAGCCGCCGCGGAAATCGGTGAGTTCCTCCAGCAGCCGAGCAACGACACGCTATGGCAGCGAATCTACCTGGCGATCGCAGCCGGTGGCATGCTACTACTTACGTTGGCTGTCTTCAAGGTGAGTGTCTTCGCCAGTTTCGGCGAAGCACTTGCCGCTGGACTCATCGTGGCGGCCTTTCTTACTACCTCTGCAGTTCACTACGTGGTACATCGCCGACGCGAGCGTACAGTCTCCCCGGAGTTGCAACGAAAACGGTGAGACTTTCGGTGAAACAGTTCGTCGCCGAATCTGCGGTGACAAAGATACAATCAGGTGTGCGGGGGGCTCACCCTATCATACCGGCCTCTCCCTCTCTGAGTGCGTGTAGCGTCGAGCACTCGATACAAGCGTGGACGGTGTTCGTATTATCCCCAAACACTCTGGCAAACTGCTGGGTGACGTAGTTATTACAGTTCCTACACTGGTTGCTGGCGTGTGATACGGATCCACGGGAGCGGTTATTGGTTGCCATCGGCTTGTGACTGACGCGAATCTAATATTGTTATATACTGTCTAAGGGGTTATTCGACCCGTCAGACGCCGGTTCGGGTCGGCCGGACACCCGCTCACGTACCAACCGAGCTACGAGAGTCGGCTGGACACGCGATGTGACGTCCATCCAACCCCACCAAGGAGGAACGTCCCCAACACCGGCTGCTGTCCAGTATCGGCCGCGACATTCGTTTCGTCGACGATAAATAGCTGCTTACTCAGTCTTCGATTGTCGACTGTGGGAGTAGTTGGTTCGGGTCGCGCTCGTACACGGGCGTCTTTGCAAATTCCTCCATCCGCCGTAGTTCACTTTCTGACAGGTGCTCTGGCATCACAGACCTAACCAGAGCAGAAACGTTGATAGTAATTAGTCACCTATGGTTTATAGGCCGATAGTAGCGAAGTTGTTCACTGATAAATAGTAGCTATTGCAACATATATCAGCGTGACGCAGAACCCTCGATAAACGGGATTTCTCCCGTCACAGCACCGGTAGCAACTTTATAACAATCAAGTTACAGCAAGATATACCATAGAGATGACACAGTTTCACGGTGACGAGGGGGTGCCTCCAGAGTCCGTCGGCGACCTTGACCAGCGAGAGCAGGGG
The DNA here is from genome assembly GCA_964520265.1 of uncultured Halobacteriales archaeon. GTDB lineage: Archaea > Halobacteriota > Halobacteria > Halobacteriales > Haloarculaceae > Salinibaculum. The sequence goes on from CAZFOF010000015.1 coordinate 5,148, forward strand.
GGTACTTCGAGCGATTGCGGAGAACGGAGGACGCTGTGGCCTGGTGCGTGTGGCTCGCCGTCTGCGGGCGGTGAAACGGAAACCAGACCACAGCCAGCCCGTGTCCGTCGTCTCTACACGTCACTGTACCACGAGGAAGTAGAGCGACTGGTCGATGCTGGACTCGTGACCGACTGTGACGATAGCGGCAGACTCCGTCTGACGGGTGTGGTCGGCGGCGTCGAGACGTTCAAAAATGAGTGGTCTACACGAGGTTCTCTGCCTCGATGGTGTCCCATACCTCTCGGCCGAATTCAGTGAGACCGTAGACTCGTCCCTTTTTCCGGTCGTCAGAGACCAGTAAATCCACGAGCTCGTGTTCACGGAGTCCCTGGAGTGCGCGAGACACGTGAGCGATGCCGACATCGGCGTCGGAGGCTATCTGAGACGGTGTTGCAGGGCCGACAGAGAGTCGGCGCAGGGAAATGATGCGGTACCGTGAGCTGATGACGAAACTAATGTCGTCCCAATCGTTGTTCATGGTTTCTCTGGTGGTGTCGATTCGGCACGTCACCCGGATGCTGGACATGGCTTGTCAGCAGTCATTGCACCGATAGTCTCGTCCACTCGCACTTTCCTTCTCAGTCGGCTACACAATAGTCGTATCGTCGTTTCATTCTATTTTACGCGTTAAGATACTATTACATGCAGTAAGCTATTATTTCGTCGCGTTTCGGTCGCCGGTCGGTGGCCACTGGGAAACAGGACACTGGTGACGCTCACCGCCAGCGCAGACAGTGGGAGGCTTACTACAGTAGCCATCACCCCCGACCGCATGACAGCGGTGCGGTCGGTGTATAACTTGTTTCAGATATTACGCTCACCCTCGCGCAACGACGCTTCTCTGAGCCGCTTCATACGCACCGGATAACAATACGCGACATTGCCCGAGTCTATCGCATGGGTGGCAAAAAGACGTCTGAACGGGGAATAGCCCACAAAATTCGGGATGCAATGCGGTGGGAACCAGGATATACACGAAACAATCATGTCTAACGACCAGCAGCAGATACCCGGCTCACTGACAGCGTTCGACACTGACGAGTCATTGACCGAGGCAGTCCGCCGCCTGGCGACGGCAACGAAACCAGCCGTCGAATCCACCCGGGAGTTCGACATATCAGCGCTGTTCGAGACGCTGTCGCATCCAGGGCGGCGGTACATCCTCACATATCTGCTCCAGTCCGAGGGATACGTGACCTGCAGCGAACTCGTCGACACCGTCGTCTCCGCGACTGAGCACACGATGACTGAGAAGAAGTTCCGAAAGCGTGTGAGTGCAGAGTTGGCTTACGAACATCTCCCGAAGCTCGAAGACCAGGGACTGCTGAACTACAACCTCGAACGTCAGATGGTCTCACCGACGGATTCGACCGCTCTCGTCCGCCCGTATCTCCGACTCGCTCTTGCACAACAACACAGCGCCGAGACGACTGAGTGACCAATCGGGTCACGAGGAAACGAACTCTCGGCGTTCGTCGCCGACGAGGAGTCCGACGTGGTCGTCCTCTACGGTGACACCAACTCGACGTTGGGTGGCGCACTCGTCGGTGCGAAGACCGACCTCGTGAGAGTGCACCGACAGCGCACCTGACACGTTCAGTCGAGACGACTCGCTTCGAGAAGCGCAGGGAGTTCAGCGAGACGGTCGATTTCGACATCTGGCGCACCAGCCTCGCCGTCTGCCACGAGGTGGGCGTAGCGACCGCGTCGCACTCGCACCGTCCCCATCTGCAGGTGGTTCGGGACGACGAAATCTATCCGCGGGTCGTCGCCGACGTAGATTGTTCGCGAGGAGTCCACCGACAGCGCCGAACAGAGGCGTTCGAACGGTTCCGCGTCTCGTTTTGAGGTGTCGAGACGCGCCGTCGAGACAACTGTGTCGAAGTACTCGCCCAGACCGAGGCGACTGAGTTTTTCGTGGGGGTTGCGACCGGAGCCGAGCACACCCAGACGGTGGTGGTCACGGAGGAGTTCGAGAATAGTAACCGTGTCGTCGTATGGGTCGAGATCGGTGCTGGTGTCGTGGTAGGCGTCGACGAGTTCTGCTGTGACGCTGCTATCGATAGTATCGTATCTCCCGACCAGTCGGTCGAAGATGTGAGACGTAATCCCCTCCTCGAAGTAGAGGTCGGCGAGTTCGTTGTGGAGTCGACGGCCGGTGATGGTCTCCAGTCGGTCTGCTGCCGCACGGAGACCGGGTCGTGCGTACTCCGCGTAGGGATAGAGCGTGTCGTCGATATCGAAGCAGATGGCGCGTACGGTCACAGTCCGCTCACCACCGCGTTCCCGGAGGTCATCACAGAACAAACGACGCGACAGCTAGCGTTAGTAATGTGGCCGATGACGTGACACACCGTGCCGGTAAGTATCAGCTACCAGAACACAATCAGGCTGGGTCGAGCGAAGGTGCCCAGAAGACCAACACGCCACCGAGTGCAGCCGCACACGTCGCCAGTCCCGCCAGCACCAGGAATAGCTGGTCGGCAGAGAAGAAGGTGAGTAACGTTCCGGCGATAGTGGCCCCAATCGCACCGACGCCGAACACGCCGAGATAGGTGAAGCCATAGGAGAGGCCGCGCTTCCCGGGTGGCGTGTACTCGGCAACGCTGGCCTGGTAGAACGGCTGTACCGAGAACAAAAAGAACCCGACCAGAGCAGACACCACGAGCAGCGCCGGCAGTCCAACAGCGGCCGCCGGCAAGAAGAGGACGGCGACGACAGCGAGTGCACTGAATCCGGCGAGGATGCCCAGTTCGGGACGGTATCTGTCGGTAAGCTTGCCGGCGGCGTACTGTCCGAGGATACCGACCATCAACAGACCCACGTAGAGGTAGTAACCGGGTTCGAACGTACGGCCGCCGAACTCGACGGGTGAGAGTGCGGGAATGTCACGCAGCAGTTCCGGCAGGAACGTCAGCACGCCCCGGTAGTACAGCCCCGAGAAGAAGGTAACCGCAAAGACGAGGACGAACGCGCTGGCAAACAGCGTCTTCGTACTGGAGAGAAACTCACCGAGTGACGAGACACCGCTGCCGGCACGGCTGTCGCCACCGTCGGCTTCGGCGACCGCTGCCCGTTCGTCGATATCGACTCTGACGGCGTACAGCGCGGCAACACCGGCAGGGAGCGCGAGGAGACCGACAACAACGCGCCAGTCGAGTACCACGAGCAGGAGGATGGTGACGAGTGGCCCGACGGCAATACCGAGGTTTCCGGCCATGCCGTGATACGCGAACGCACTCCCTCGTTTCTGGACGCCCCGGCTGATAAGCGAAAGTCCCGAGGGGTGGTAGACGCTCGCGGCGACACCCCAGAGGACGAGTGCAACACCGATGCCGACTGGCGAGGGTGCAACGGCGAGTACGAGAAACGAGAGTCCCATACCGACGAGACAGAGGGTGATGAGGACACGCGCGTCGAGTTTGTCCACGAGGACGCCACTCGGGAGCGCACCCAGTCCGAACAGGGCGTATCCGATGGTGACGAGCGCGCCGAGACTCGCCTCCGTGACGGCTAACTCTGTGAGTCCGAGGTTGATGACTTCGAATCGCTCGAGCCAGATGGGGATGAGAACCGGTATCGACAGCTCGTAGGTGTGAACCATCGCGTGGGCAGCCATGACGAGTCCGACGATCGACCGGTCGTTTCCGTTCACTATGTCGTCTATCTCGTTTCCAGTTTTGTATGTATTGATACTCACGGCTCGCCTCCGACTTCGCAGAGAGCGAATCGCCGGCCAGATGAATGCAAATCCCCGTTCAGTGACTGGTAGTCACGACTTACGCCGTTGAGAGCGTACGAAACGCGTGGTAAGGAGTTACAAATACCCGCTCTCGAGCACTCACGCGTAGAACGTGTCTGAAATGGAGACGGCCCGTGCGTTGGGCGTTGTCATCGTCGAGTGGGCACATTTCTGTAAGTACCTGGTATGTATTCGGATAGAACTGGCAAGAGCGTTTATATGAGTAGGGTCATACTACCCGATGGAACGGGGACGGGACAGCTGGGCCCCAGACGAGAAACTCAGGAATGTCAGACGAAGACAACAGCCCTGGTCGACGAAGAGACCAGGCCAGGACGGACGAGAGTATGGTTGGACAGACGACTGAAGTCGATGGCGATGGGGAACTGCCGAACTGGGACGACATCTCGTCAGATCCAGATTTATCCAAAGACTTTGGCTACGAGTTGAGCGAGTGGGAGCAGTTCCAGACACTCGACGGTTCCGGCCAGTTGATGTTTCTCCCCTGCGACGAGGAACTGCTCAGAGAGGATGCCTTCGTCGTCGCCGACGAGGACTCGCTGGTGAACCTGGGGAGCAATTGCTGATAGTTACTCTACGGTAACACTCTTTGCGAGGTTGCGCGGTTTGTCAACCGGGCGGTCGGCGGAGGTGCCGGCGATGTCAGTGATGTGGTACTCGCCGGCACCAACACGCAACATATCGCCGTCTTCGAGGTAGACGACGTTGTCTGTCTGTTCGAGAAACGCAGGCACGTCGCTGGCGAACAGTTTGATCGACACTTTTCGCGGCGATGTCCTGCTGATAGCGGTTTTGCCCGTCGAAGTCGAGAACGTCTTCGACGGGCCGGAAGTAGCTGTATTCGTCGTGGTCAGCGGCGGTATCTTCGACGTAGTGAAACACCTCTTGGGTGGACACCAGAGGCGTCCCGTTCCTCACGGGAGCCAGTTGCTACTGAACTCTAGAGGACTCTACGACACGACCAAAAAAACGGGAACCCAGGAGCGGGGCCAGGTAAGGGTGAATTACATCTCAGCCTGGGAAGCAACGGTCGACCTGTCGAGTGTCGTGAGCGCGTCGAGAAATTCCTCGACAGTGACGCAGATGCCGTCGACTTCGGCAGGGAAGACGCCCCGCAGGGAGTCGTCGATGTACACTGCGATACTAACGTTTGGCGGCACAAGCAGGTTGTAGTGTTCGTCGGTCAGTTGTGAGTCGACGTTGCGCTCGTCGAAACCGAACGGTTCGACATCGTCGGCTCCTCCTTCGCGCAGCATCGTCAGTGTCTCGTGCATATGTCGTGCAATGCGAGTTTCCCTGCAGTCGTCGCAGAGACACATTCCCTCCCCCAGGATACTGATGTCGTAGCTATCCAGACTATCCCTGTCGATGGCTTCGTCGAGTCGCGTGAGGAGACGACGACGCTTGTCATGTGCCCCCAGCGTCGGTGACAGCGACCGAAAAAAGACATCGATGTGATGAAGCCCGCCGGCAGTGACGTCCGTCCGATACCTCTCCCACCAGGGTGTTGTGTCAATTTGAGTGCTAGACATGTTTGATACGAACGTTTTGTACGTACGTACAACGCCGTTCGCTTAGGCTCACAGAGTCAGCCAATATAAGTGGGGAGAATCGTTTACCACCAGAAGCCACCTCGTACCTACAGGTATAAAATTATTATAAACCAGTATCCATTCTGATACGTACCGGGACTCCGAATCCTGTTTCGTGAGCTAACCCACGCACAGACCCCCACAGTACCACGGCAGCCACGTCTCGCCGAACAGAATCTCCCGTCGGTATTGTGAGGGCTACCCACGTACGAAAGTATAAACGATTGTCATGCTTCGTAGATATCTCTGGCTACGCATCCGCGTCAACAAGTGCGTTACGACGTTCTTACCAGCTACCAGACGTGTTGTTTCTTCCTGTAATAGACGGTGAATCGGCAGCAGAATGGATAGGAATTGCTGTCCAACCGTTCGGAAAAGTGACCTTTTAGACAGTTTTCGACGACAACTGTAGTGTATTCCTGCTATCGTTTCGTCACTCGGTTGGCACCGAGTCGGATGAATCCCGAGCATCGGGGTCGTACGGTCGGCCAATATCGTATCTCGGTGCCCCTAGTCCCAGAACAGTGACGGCGTTCGACGCTGTCTCGGGATTGTAGGCTCTGTGTGGACTCTCGGGTTTGGCGACGAAGACAGTCCCTTCGGTGACGCTGTACTCTTCTTCGGGCGTTTCGACCGACAGACGACCGTCGACGACGAAAAACAGTTCTTCGCGCTGTTCGTGGTAGTGATAGGTTCGCGGGAGTTGCTCGCCGGGGTCGATGGTGTACATCGCCGCCGCCAGCGTCGAGAGGTCTGCCACGTCGGTAAGCGAGCGACGGTCACAGGGATGGTCGTCAGTCGGCGCTACGTCGGCCGGGTCGATGACGTGATACTCCATACCGGCACTCTGACAGCGAGGTAATAAGACCTGGCGACAGTCACTGCGACCGCCAGGGAGTGCCGAAGACGACCGCCGGAAGGGACTCCGGCCCGTGGTCTCTGAGCACGGCCAGGAGATTCGCCACGAAGACGACCGCTCCAGCGGCGAGACACAGGCTCCCGGCGGTTCGTCCCCAGGCCAGCCCTGTCAGGCCGGTGACGAGGAGCACCACGAGTCCCGTCGTGAACAGCCAGAAGTCGGCGGCGGCCAGGCGGTCGTCGTAGAGGTCGTCGATCATCGGGACGGCTTCGAGACCCAGACGGTCGCTGTAGCAATCGACCCACACGATAAACGGGACGACGTGGTACAGCGTGCCCAGCACCGCAAACCCGATGACACCGACGAGAAGCAATGGCGCGGTGCCGGGCGCACCGAGCAGCGTGGAGCGGGCGAGTGGCTGTCCCAGCCACGCGACAAATGCAAAAACCGACCAGCCCGCGAGCGCCCCAGTAAGGACGGCATATCGGCTGAGCATCGGTGTCCAATCGACGCTAGTCGTGAGCAGCCGCCGCGCCAGAACGACACTTACGGCGAACAGTCCACTCGCGACGAGACAGCCTCCCACCGTGGCGACGGCAGCATCCCCGACAAGTCGACCGCCGGCCAGCAGAGCGACGCCCGGATGGTAGACGATGCGCTCGAAGCGCTGCAGTCGCAAATCCAGTGACTGCAGAGAGGTCTGTGTGAACATCGTACCGAGCTGGTACAGCGCACCGACGACAGTGGTCAGGATTGCACCGAAGACGGCGAGTGTGACGTGTGCGCCGAGGAGCTGGCCACGAGCTACCGGCACCCCGAGACTGGAGCCACTCAATCCAGCGGCCAGAAGCAATCCGAGCGGCGCGAGCACCGCAAACCACAGCAGTGCGACCGCGAAGTGCTGTACCGTCACGTCGAGACTGTCGACCTGGCGCACGGTTTGGCCAAGATTATAGACGAACGTCCAGACGCCACTCACCAGAAGCGCTCCCGCTGGGAGAAAGAGCCACGGGAGAGACACCAGCAGCGCCGTCGCAAGACCGGTGACACCGGCAGCGGTCAGCCAGAGTTGTGCGACACCGAGACGCCGTGAGTACAGTTCCACGCCAGCCCAGACGGGGACGAACTGTGTCATCGCACCCATAATGGTGAGACAGACCCACCCCGCAAGCAGGAGATGACGCTGTCCGGCCTGTCCCATCCCGGGGACGACCCCGGCAGCATCGGCCACGCTGACGAAAGCGGCAGCGAGCAGAAAGCCGAATCCGACTGTGAAGTGACCCAGCGGAAGTGCCGTCGGTGGCTGACTGTCCGTCTCGATAGAACCGGGGACGACGCTCATTGCCGTATCTTCGTCTCTCGTGGTTCCTGCACGTGACCCCGAATATGTTCAGTCGGCCGAGCCTCACGGAAGGTCGATTGACTCTCGGCGGCCGTCGAGAACGGCGAACTGCTCGTCGCGGCGCTGTTCGAGCCAGGCGAGCAATCGTTCAGCCCACGCCAGTTTCTGTCGTTTCAGTGGGTCGACAGAGGGGTCGTCGAACTCCCAGCCCGGGAACACCAGGCGCTTTGCACCGAGATGGTCGGCGAGAAAGGCCGCCCTGTCGCCGTCGGTGAACCCACCGGGATTGTAGACGGGGTCGACTGGCTCCGCCTGTGTGGTAGGTATCACCCACTCGGGGGTGAACGACGGGACGAACTCGCGAACGGCAGCGATGTTGTCTCCGTGAGCGTGGACAGCCACGGGGACGCCCGAAGCCGTCAGTGACGCGACAGTCTCGGGATTCTTGTCGAGGTCGGTGACCATGCAGTCGATATCGACACCCACTGCACGGAGGCGGTCAGCGGCCGTCGACGCCGCGTAGACGGCATCTGCAGCCTCCACGATATCGGTCTGACTCTCCAGATTCGGGCCGGCACCGGCGACGGCGACGGTCTTCCCGCGTGCATCGAGTGCATCGAGTGTACAGACCCGCTGTGCGCCGAGAATATCTGCGAGGATGTCGCGCGCGCGCCCGTCGGCGGCCCTCTCGAAGCCGAAATCTGTCAGGATGTCTTCGTACACCGGCTCCCAGTCAGCGAAGTTCATGGCTCGTAGTGTCGGCAAGCGGTAAGTAAACAGTTCTTACCGCCGGAGTGCGGGGATGGACAGACCTGTCGCTGGGCGGGTGAGTCACCAGATAAACCGGGTTGAGCCGAAATGGCACGCTGAACTACCCCTGCCCAGGTGCCCTTTCGGCCTTCGTCCGCCGATTCACTCGCATCCGGCATAAGTTTTCTTACCTGCACCACTCTCGTACCCGTTGCAGCGCGTCAGCGAGTTCCGGTGGTTCCGTGATTTCAGTGGCCAGCGACTGGAGTGTTGCCACGGTACCACCCAGAATGGTTCTCGTGCCGGCAGCCGCGACGACGGCGTCGGTTCCCGCTGCCGCCTCGCGAAGTATTGCGCGTGCATCTGCCGACACATCCAACGCGAACAGCCGCCCGACCGTCGCCTCGGGGCGAGTGTCTCCGTCTGTCTCGGTGTCGCCACCGGCGAGGTGTCGACTCGCTTCCTGAACCGTCGTCACGTCCAACTCCTCCACATCGTCGGTACGGAGCCGTTCCCTGGCGAACTCCTTCCCGACGAGAGCGGCGTCTCTCGTCTCCGCAACGTCGTGTGTGCGGACGACGTGTGCGCCGCGTTCGACGGCCATTGAGGTTGCAGCGAGCGAGACGGGGAGTGCCTCCTCGGTGTCGCGCCCGGCAATCTCCCGCAGGAAGTTCTTCCGGTTGATAGAGACCAGAATCGGCTGGCCGAGCGCGCGAAACTCCCGAAGACGGTCGAATGTCTCTCTGTCGTCTTCGAGTGTTTTGTCCTCGCTCCAGCCGCCGAAAGCGGGGTCGATGAGTGTCTTCTCGGTCAGTCCGTTCTGGAACAGCGCCTCGTAGATGTCGTCGACAGCTTCGACGGCTCCCGGGCGTTCGAGGTCTGGCGGACTCGCCATCTTGCCGACGGCAACGTCGTACTCCGCACAGATGTCGGGCATCTTCGGGTCGGCAAAGCCACAGATGTCGTTGACCATATCGAACCCGCCTTTGAGCGCTTCCTCGGCGACCTCGTGATAGCGCGTCTCGATAGAGAAGACAGCGTCACCGGAGACGGAGTCGATTGTCTCGATTGCCGTATCGAGTCGGTCGAGTTCCTGCTGTGCGGAGAGCACCTCGAATTTCTTGTTCGCGGACTCCAGCCCGACATCGACGATATCTGCACCTTCACCGATGAGGTCGTCGTCGACGTACCGGGCAGCAGCTGCCGGGTCGTCGAACACAGACGGTTTGTACGGGGATTCGCTGCTGACGTTGAGAACGCCCATGATACGCGGGGGGTAGTCGTCACCAATCTGGAGGCCAGCGGCGTCGACGGTTCGCATACACTCGTGTTGGGCGCAGTGACAAAAAGCACAGCGCTCCCGACGGCCAGTGCCGATTCATAATGGGGCTTCAGGTGGTTTTTATTCGACTGTATCCTACCGGTCGACATGGCCAAAATCTCTATCGGGATGCGCGGTTGGCGCTTCGACGAAGCGGAGGTCTTCGACGAAGAGGGAAACATCCGGCCCATCGACGAGATGGACGAAGATACACGGAATCGCCTGCTCCGTCTCTCTGCCGTCCTCGGAGAGCCCTGCAGTGCCTGCTGGCTCGTCCACGGCGAGGAAGAAATCGACCGGTGTAACCCCGCGAGTATCGTCTACGGCGAACCCCTCGCCGAGGTCGTTCTCTGTCGGCAACACGAGGCAGACTTCCTGTACTGGTTCCGCGAAGAGGGCGGCAAAGAGTACGCCGGCGGCTCCAGCCTGCAAGACGAGTTCCACGAGTGGTTCCTCGACGGCGGACGCGCGCCAGACTGGTACGAGGGCATGGAGTACATCGACGAAGCACCCGACGAACTGCCCGAGATACCGGACGACCCCGAAGAGCGCGACGGCATCCCCGAAGTCGAACAGCAGGTCGCAGAGATGGACGACGCAGAGAAAGAAGCACTGGATATCGACCTCGACAGTCTCGACGTATGAGCCTCTCCGTCGCCGTCGTGGAGGCAGAGACGCCGGGGAACATCGGGACGATTGCCCGGGCGATGAAGAACTTCGGGCTGTCGGAACTCCTGTTGGTCGACCCACCCGAACTCGACCCCGACGGCGAGGCCTACGGCTTCGCTGGCCACGCTCGGGAGGATATCCTCCCGAACGCCCAGACTGTAAGTTTCGACGAGATTACCAGCGAGTACCACACAATCGGCTGTACCGCCGTGACGAACGAGGCACCCGATAAACACGTCCGGTATCCCTTCGAGACACCGGCGGAACTGGCAGCGAGTCTGCGGGTAGTCGACGCCGAGACCTGTCTGGTGTTCGGGCGGGAGTCCTCGGGGCTGACGAACCAGGAACTGGCCCGTCTCGACCGCATCTGTGCGATTCCCGCAAACGACGACTACCCTGTGCTCAACCTCGGACAGGCCGCGACCATCCTCATGTACGAATTACGCGAGATAAGCGTCTCAGAGACACAACTTCCTGAGAGAGACCACAGTGCCGAGCCACAGGCACTCGAAGGACTCCACGAGGAGTTCGCGGATTTCCTCGTCGCGCTCGGGCATCCCGAGGAAAAGCGTGCGAAAACCGGTAGGATGTGGCGACGGCTGCTCGGACGCGCAAATCCGACCGGGCGAGAAGTGCGGACGTTGCGGGGACTGTTCCGGCGAGCAGGCGAGCGGATGCGCGACGAGAGAACCGGCGAACAGTAAGCTGTCAATACCCTTGAATTAGCATTCCACTGTGGATATATGGAACGACGTGCGTTCGTCCGATGTGAGAACTGTGGGCAATTGCGCCCGTTGAGCGACGCCGAGGAGAGTTCGGACTGCGAGTGGGGACAGGCATTTCTGGTCACGCTGACACCACTACCCGGAAAGCAACTCGAAGCCAACCCGACGCAGAGCCCGACCCAATGAGAGAACGGCGGCGTCTCAGGCGCGTTTCTGGATTTCCTCACGCAACACGTCGCTGACCACGTCGCCGTCAGCTTTGCCACGGAGTGCGCCCATGCATTCGCCCATCAGCGCCGAGAACGCGCCCATCCCCTCGGTTTCGACCTGGTCTGCATTGCGCTCGACGACCTCTGCGATGGCCTCGCGAACCTCGTCCTCGCCGGCACTGCCGAGACCCTCCTGTTCGGCCGCTGCCTCCGCCGAGAGGTCGGGATTCTCCGCGAGGGCGGTGAGGAGTTCGGGGACGCCCTCTTTTGCGAGGTCACCGGCGGCCAACAGTTCGAACAGTTGGTCGAAGTGGTCGTCGGTCAGTGCCTCGACGGGGACGTCGTCGCGTCGGAGTTCGGTCACAGTCGACTCGACTGTCTGTGCCGCAAGCGTCGCGTCGACGCCCATCTCGACGGCGCGTTCGAACAGCGGCATCCGTCGGCCGTAGGCCACCTGCTCGGCGAGTCCCTCGTCCAGTCCGAACTCGGACTGGTAGCGCTGTACTTTCTCGGTGAGCAGTTCCGGCGTCTCAACTGTCGCAGGGTCGGGTTCGACCGGCGGCACGTCTGTCTCCGGGTACATCCGCGCGGCACCCGGAAGCGGGCGGAGATAGCGCGTCGTGCCGTCCTCGTTTGCGTCGCGTGTCTCCTCGGGAACGCCCTCAAGTGCAGTCGCTGCTCGCTCGGCAACTGCGTCGATTGCCAACTCGGCCGTCTCGGGGTCGTCTGCGACCAGTGCAACGGCATCCCCGGGGTCTGCATCGACTGCTTCCCGCAGCGCCGTGACCTCCGCTTCGGTGACACCGTATGCCGGGAGTTCGTCGGTGTGGAAGATACCGCCGGCACCGTGCCGTTTCGCGTGGTCTGCCAGTTCCGTTCCCAGGCGTCGGTCTGGCTGTATCTCGCGCCCGACGAGGCCATCGAACCCCGCCAGTCGGACGGCCTGTGCGGTGCCACCACGTTCGAGAGCGCCACCGATGACGCCACTGTCGGTGTCCTCGAACACATCAGTCACCTCAATCGGGTCGCCAACCGCGGCGTCCCGCTCGGCAAGTTTGTCGGCGATAT
>CAZFOF010000016.1:0-11842 GCA_964520265.1 uncultured Halobacteriales archaeon
GTACAGCACCGTCCCCTGATTGATGAGTCGCTGGACGGGTTCCTCGAAGTCCACCAGGCCGATGTCCGACAACGCCCGAGCGAAAAACCGGATGTACAACAGGTGCAACACAGCGTGTTCTTCGCCGCCGACGTAGACATCGACCGGCAGCCAGTCGCTTGCCTGCGCTGTATCGAATGGCGCGTCCCCGAGTTCCGGCGAGAGATATCGGAGGTAGTACCACGACGAGTCGACGAACGTGTCCATCGTATCCGTCTCCCGGCGTGCTGACGACCCACAGTCGGGACACTCGGTGTCGACGAACTCCTCGCTCGATTCCAGCGGATTCCCGGTCGTCTGGACGAACTCGGGCAGTTCGACGGGTAACTCCGCTTCGGGGACGAGAACCGGCCCACAGTCCTCACAGTGGACGACCGGAATCGGCGTCCCCCAGTATCGCTGCCGGGAGATGAGCCAGTCTCGTAACCGGTAGGTTTCGTCTTCGCTCGCGGCGTCGATGTCTGCCAGCATCCGCTCGCGTGCGGCGGAACTGGCCAGTCCGTCGTACTCCCCGCTGTCGGTCAACATTCCTTCGTCGGTGTATGGTTCCTGGGGGAGCCTGTCGGCCGAGCCGTCGACCGGTTCGACGACCTGGGCGATGTCGATGTCGTGTTCCAGCGCGAATGCGTGGTCGCGCTCGTTGTGTGCGGGCACGCCCATCACCGCGCCCGTGCCCACGTCGTCGAGGACGTACGATGCGACGTACACGGGCAGTTTCTCGCCGGTGACTGGATTGACCGCCGTCACGTCCGTCTTGACACCGGCCGTTGTGTGTGTCTCCTGTCCCTCTCGCACGGAATCGACGTATTCCGCGACCGCTTCGTCGTCTTCGGCAATCTCGCGTGCGAGGGTGTGTCCCGGTGCGACAGCCAGATAGGTCGCTCCGCAGATGGTGTCCAGTCGCGTCGAGAACACGTCGACGCTGTCGTGACCGTCCACCTCGAACCGCACGCGTGCCCCCTCTCGTTTGCCTATCCAGTTGCGTTGAATCTCTTTGACGCTCTCGGGCCACCCGTCCAGGTCGTCCAGTCCGTCGAGGAGTTCCTCGGCGTAGTCGGTGATAGTGAAAAACCACTGGTCGAGTTCGCGGCGGCCGACAGGCGTCTCACACCGCCAGCAGACGCCACTGTCGTGTGTCTCGTCCTCGACGACCTGTGCATCGGCCAGCACCGTCTCGCAGTCGGGACACCAGTTGACCGACGCTGCCTCGTACTCGACCAGCCCGGCGTCGTAGAACTTGCGGAAGAAGTACTGATTCCAGCGGTAGTAGTCGGGTTTGCAAGTCGTAATCTCGCGCGACCAGTCGTAGCCAAAGCCCATCTCCTCCATCTCCTCGCGCATCTGGGCGATACAGGCGTCCGTCCAGGATTCCGGGTCGGTGTATCGCTCGTAGGCGGCGTTTTCCGCCGGCAAGCCAAAGGAGTCCCATCCCATCGGATGGAGTACGTCGTCACCGCTCATCCGTCGGTAACGGGCGTAGGCGTCCGTTATCGCGTAGTTCCGGACGTGACCCATGTGAAGATTCCCCGATGTGTACGGGAACATCCCGAGGACGTACGTCGGGTCGACTGCCCCCTCGGACAGTTCGTAGGCGTCGTTCCTGCCCCAGACATACTGCCAGTACTCCTGGACGCGCGCGTGATTGTAGCTCCGCTGTGACATAGACGGCTGTTAGTGGCATTCCAACGCCCGTCCATATCATTGTTCGGACGGGAATCCGTGTGACAACTGCTATGAGGACGCCGGACGAGTCGCCTGTATGCGACTCACGTTTCTGGGCACCGGCAGTGCAATGCCGACAGGCGAGCGCTTCCAGACCGGTCTCTTACTCGAATCGAGCGACTCGACACTGCTGGTCGACTGTGGGAGTGGTGCATTGCACGGACTCGCAAGCACACAGACCGGCTACGAGGGCGTCGACACGCTCCTGTTGACCCACCACCACCTCGACCACGTCGCAGACCTGATGCCGCTGTTGAAGGCACGATGGCTGGCAGGCGAGCAGTCGCTGACGATTGTCGGCCCCGACGGGACGAGAGAACTCGTCGAGGGACTCCTCGATGTCCACGAGTATATGCAAGACCGACTCGACCTGACGTTCCGCGAGATTGGCCCGACATCTCGGGAGAACCCACACGAGATCGGAGGCTTCGACGTGGCGGCGATGGAGACGCGTCATTCGATGTACTGTCTCGCCTACCGGTTCGAATCACCGAGTGAGGCGGGGCCGATTACCTTCAGCGGGGACAGCGAAGCCTTTGACGACCTTCTGACGTTTGCCGATGGCTCTGCGATTGTCGTCCACGACTGTTCGTTCCCCGACGAGGTCGATGTCTCGAACCATCCGACGCCGTCCGTGCTCGGAAAAACCCTCGCAGAGACGGAGGCAGACCTCGGTCGCGTGTATCTCACACACTTCTATCCCCACACGGAGGGCAAGCACGAACAGATGTTGCAGTCACTCGGTGAGCACTACGAGGGCGACGTTCGAATCGCACGCGACAGTCTGACAGTCGAAGTCTCGGACTAGGGACGCACGAGTGTGACGCGAAACTCCGCACCGCCCATCTCGCTGTCGCGGAGTTCGACGCCGCCGCCGTAGGACTCGGTGAGCGCACGCGCCAGACCGAGACCGAGACCACTTCCGTCGCTATCGGGGCCTTTCTTCCCCATCGTGAAGATTTCGTCGCGAACTTCCTCGGCGACACCTGCGCCGTCGTCAGCAAAACCAACGACGACGCTGTCAGGGGTCGGCTCTTCGAGATAGACCTCGACGGTGATTGGGTCGTCGTTGTGGACGGCCGCATTCGAGAGAATGTTCGTGAAAATCGAATCCAGCAGGTCGCCAGCGAACACCTGGCAGTCGAACTCCTCGGGGTCGAACTGCACTGTCAGGTCGTCGAACTTGGCGTCGACGTTGTCGACGACTTCGCTCAGAATCGGTTCGAGGTCGCGTGCTTCGGGTTCCTCCTCTTTTTCGAGTGTCTTCACGAGGTCGCCGACACGGTCGATGAGGTCGGCCGCGTCGACCGCCGTCCGATGAATCTTCTCCAGATACTCTGTCGTGGTGTCGTCGCCGTCGCCATCACTCATCTCGACGACAGCGTCTGAGAAGCCGGTGATGACCTGGAGGTCGTTGCCGAGGTCGTGGCGCAACAGTCGGTCGTAGACCTCTATCATCTCTTTGCGCTTTGCGAGGTCGTTTCGCGCCCGTTCGAGGCGCTCGCGTGAGCGGATGTTGTTGACAGCCGTCGCCACGTGGTCGCTGAGATACTGCATCGGCTTGACGTGGAACTCCTCGACGGAGTCGATTGACGGCCAGCGAATCGTCATGATGACGCCGATTTCGCCGATTTCATCCTCGCTGACGCTCGGTGCAGCGATGATGAGGTCGTCATCCGGCGGGTCGATACCCAACTCCTCGGCGGTGACGACTGACGTGCCCTCCATCGTGTAGTTGACTGCAACGTCGTCGTCTGCGAGGATTGTGATTTTGTCGGCCTCGTACGCGTGTTCGGCGATTGGATCCGGCGACCCGCCTTCGTCTACGTCGCTGGACATACTCTCCAGTACACGGAGGTCGCCCTGTGCGACTTCTGTGACCGTCGGTGATGGGTGTCCATCCATCACGTGGAACGTCGCCTCTAGCGCGTAGGTAGCGACCTCCTCGACCGTTTTGCTCTTGTTTACTTCCCGGCTGTACTTGACGAGTTGTCCAACCGTCCGAGCTGTCTTGGGGTTGTCCTGTGCCCCCTCGGACTGTTCTTCAGATGCCATTATAATCCCCACATCCCATCGTGTCTGCCAGAGGTTCGTGGCCTGGTGTAAAAATGGTTTCCCTGGGTTCTCAGAAACGATTCTCTCACTCGAGTCGGTACCGGAGGAGTGCGGCGATGCCACCGAGATTCGATAGTTGTTGCCCTGGTGCGAAATCACTCGAAAAGACCGTCACAGCGCCGCCCTTCTGCTCGGTCGTCTCGATGACTTCGTCGGCGTCGATGGTCCAGTCACCGTCGCCGCCGCGCTCGGCACGGAGATGTTCGTCCAGGACGAGGAGATGCTCGATTGCGCCGTAGTCGGCTGCTTTTGCGACCTGCTCGGGGCCGTAGGCGACCTTGGCTCCCTCCGCAATCGCTTCTGTGAGGTCGTCGATGAGTTCCGACTCCTCGGCGATACGGGTCTCCTCCTGGACATCTTCGACTGCACCGCGTTTGAGGACTTCGTGGACGCCTCTGTCCCCGACGCCGCTCGTATCGACCATCGTGATGCGGTCTGTGAGCGTCGGTGCCTCGTCTTCGATGTGTTTGAGTGCGTCCTGTTTGGTGAAACCCGGCCCGGCGAGAATTATCGCATCGGCGTCCTGCCGGCGGAGTACGTCGGTCAGTTCCGCGAACAGTTCAGACCGGGGCTGGGCGTAGTCTCCTTTGCCGGTTGGGGCTGTGATGGTCGCTCGCTCCTCAGTTCCGTACTGTTCTACGGTGTGGACGTAGGCCTGGCCTTCCTCGACGGTGGCGATGACGACATCGGGGTTGTCTGTCGCCTCGACGGCGTCCTGGATGCGCTCGCGCTGGTCGGGTTTCCAGTGTTTCTCGACGTCCAGTTCCTCGTGTTCTTCGACGTTGATGGTGTGGTGTTGACCGAGTTGGTCTTCACGAGAACAGTCGGCGATGACGCCGCTGACGCGGAGTCGGTTGGCGAATTTCGCAAACTCCACGTCCTCGACGTCGAGCGCCACCCAGATGTGCTCTCGCTCGCCGCCCGTATCGCGCATCTGGTCGTCGTTGCGCTGGATGCGCCGCGTCGTATCCCCAGAGACACGGTCGCCTGGCTCGATAACGTGGGCGAGATGCCAGAGGTCGTCCAGACTCTCTGGCACGAGGGTCAGCCGCTCGCGACCGCCCTCGACGGTCTGCCGGTCGGCTATTCGCATATCATCCACTCCGCACTTGGCCGATAAGTGCGTGCTGATAGAGCGCGACGCTCATGTGGGTGGGATGTCTGGCATCGGTATGCACCGCGAAGCAGCCAAATTGCTCAGCACGGACGACGCGCTGGCCCCGCTCGTCGAGGAGTACGGCCCACTTTCGCTTGAGCCAGCCGAGGATATCTTCGCCCGTCTGGTCGTCTCCATCATCCGCCAGCAGGTCTCGATGGACGCCGCAGCGGCAATCCGTGAGCGTCTGTTCGATGCTGTCGACGTGACACCCGCTGGCATTCAGTCCGCGGGCACAGAACCGCTCCGTGAGGCGGGACTGTCCACAGCCAAAGCCGAGTACGTCCAGGCGGCGGCCGAGCACTTCAAGCGCCAAGCCTACGACCGTGAGCACTTCTCCGGGATGGAGACGGCGGCCGTCATCGACGAACTGAAAGAAATCAAGGGTGTCGGCCCCTGGACTGGCAAGATGTTCTGTTTGTTCTGCCTCGGCCGTCCCGACGTCTTCCCCGTCGAAGACCTGGGTATCCGAAAGGGGATGCAGGCAGTCGTCGACGCCGAACTCTCACGGTCGGAGATGGTCGAGCGTGCCGAACGCTGGCGACCGTACCGCTCCTACGCATCGCTGTATCTGTGGGAGAGCCAAGACGAGTAGCTTCCTGTTATCGCTGTTCGATGGTCTCTCTCACCGTGTCGACTCGTCTGCTCTGCCATATATAAATAGTAGGTAATATAACATATCGAGTCGATAGACAACTCTCAACCTCAATTCCAGCAGGATTTGTCCCAACCACGTGGCTTTATATGCTTGTGACATATCATTGTATGGTAATGTCGGGCTCAGATAATGAACCCAATACGGCGGGTGGACAGCCAGACCAAGGCGGACAGTCAGGTCAAGGTGGTCAACCAGGTGGTGGCCAACAACAGGGTGGTACCGGCCCGACACCACAGCGAGGGGGCGGCGGTGGAGAGTCACCCGTCGATGCGTTGCAGCGTCCCGGGCCACAGAAATACATCAGAGGAATAGCTATCCTGAGTGCTGCCGCCGGGGCCGCGTTCAGCATCATGATGATTCTGGTGATGAAAATCGGTGGGTTTCCGGTGCTGCCAGCGGCAGTCCAGCAGGCGCGAAACCTCGCCGGCGCCGCGGCTGGGACTGGTGCAGGAACAGGGGCCGTACAGGGGCCGTCGCCGACACAGCAAATCAACGCGGGCGTGTCGACGAGTCACGAGGTCATCATCACCTACATGAGTACAGAACTGGCACCGTTTATCGCGTTTGGGCTCGCGCTCGTCGTCGGTGTACTCATTGCGACCCAGATGTCCGACAAACCACAGGCGAAACTCGCGACTGCCGGTGCAGGAATGTTCGTCGGCGGCCTGCTCGTCGTGTTCATCTCGTCGGTGTTGATTAGCCTCCTGGGCCCGTCGCTGCCACAGTCGCTGATTTCGGGGGCCGGTGCCGGTTCTGCTGCAGGTGCGGTCAACCCCGGACTCGCCGAGGCACAGTGGGGGAATATCATCATCAACGGCATCCTTGCTGGGATTGGCTCTGGCGCCGCCGCTGCCGCGATGGTGTTCTCGCTCGACAACTACTTTCTGGACTAACTCCTAGCAGTCTCCGGGTTTTTGACCCGAGTGCTTACGTCACTCCCTGTCCAACTGGCAGGTAGCGCGGGCTGGGAGAGTATGGCACGCTACGAAACGTTCGTCGACGAGGAGATCATCTACGTCGGCACGAGCGACGGCCCGCTGGAAGTCGGCCCGGTGTCGACTGCACTGTCGGTGGTCGGTGGGCCCTCGTGGACGATTGTCTACTCAGAGGAGGCCAAACAGCGCCACCCGGAGATGGACACCTCCGACGAAGGATTGACCGTCGACGTTGTCGATATGATGCAGGCGATGACACACTCCGAACAGTTCGTCGAGACACTTGCCGCCCAGCCAGTCGAGACTCCCGACGGCGAGGATGTGTCTCCACGTCTGGGGCTCTTTATCGGGAAACTGCTCGAAAATCTCGAAAGCGGCGTCGATTGACACCGGCGTCACCGCTCGTAATCTGTCAGCGAGCGCTGGCCGTCGGCAGACTCTCTGGATGGGTTCTCAGCGTCTTCACTCGCCTGGGTTCCCTCGTCGTCTGCAGTGGCAAATCCCGAGAGATTCGTCTGGTCTTCCTCGGTGAAACTCAGATTCGAGACGCGCACGCCGAGTTTCCGAACGCTCGTCTCCTCGAACTCCGCCAGCAACTCCAGTGCGACTGACTCGACGAGGTCGGCGTCTTCGACCGGGCCGGGCAGTGATTGAGCGCGCGTCTGGACGTCGAAGGGCGGTTCAACCACTTTGATGCCAATCGTCTGGTAGAGTGCATCGCGCTGGCTCGCACGCTCGGCGACGTCGGCCGCGAGGAGTTGGATACGCTCTCGTTTCTCGTCGCTGTCGGCTGTCGACTCCGTGAACGCCGACTCCCGTGAGAGACTCTTGGGCTTGCCTCGCGGTTCGACGTTACGGTCGTCGTCACCGCGAGCGTACCGCCTGACCTCCCGTCCACGGTCGCCAAAGCGCTCGCCGATGACCGACGCGTCCGCTTCGGCTAACTCCCCCGCCGTTTCGATACCCATCTCGCGGAGTTCTCTCGCTGTGACCGGGCCGATGCCGTGGACTTCCTCGACGTCCAGCGGTGCGAGAAACTCCCGCACACCGCCGGGTTCGACGACCACCAGGCCGTCGGGTTTGTCGTAGTCACTCGCGACTTTCGCTGCACTCATCGTCGGTGCGATACCGACGCTCGCGGTGACGCCGACCGCTTCGCTGATTCGCCGTTTCAGTTTCGCACCGAACGCTTCGGGGTCGCCGTCCCAGGACGCTGTTTCCGTGACATCGAGGTATGCCTCGTCGATGCTGACCTCGCGGACGGTTTCGGCTTCCGCGTGCAGAATCTCCCGTATCTCCTCGGCAACCTCGTTGTAGTACTCCAGGTCGACCGGCCGGTAGAAGCCGGCGTCGTCGACGTCCAGCGTCGGGTCGTTCGCAGCCGTAATCTTCCGTGGGAGTACTTCCAGTGCCTGTGAAATTGGCTGCGCGGACTCGACGCCGTACGCCCGCGCCTCGTAGCTCGCCGTCGCCACCGCTCCGTGGGAGTCACCGGATTCGTAGCCCATCCCCACGACGACAGGCGCACCGCGGAGCGCTGGCTCGCGCAGGCGCTCACAGGCCGCATAGAAGCAGTCCATGTCGACGTGACAGACGACTTGCGGGTTCGCGTCGGATACACCCGGAAGCGTCCCGTCGCGCATACCTGTTGTTGTCACCCTGCCGTGTTAAGCGTCTCCAAAGTGGGATGAAACTGCACAGCCGTTCTGGAAGAAATTGAATACAGCAAGAAGGCCCGGTGAAGCCGGCCGGACGACACCGGGCGCGCTACCTGAACTGCGGTGCCAATGACCGGAACCTACGGCGGTCATTCCCGCCGGAAGCCCCGCGCACCAGGGCTTCATGTGGATGTTATACACTACCATACTTAATTGTTACCCCGAACCGCAGGTTCTCGACAGAAAGAGTCACTCAGTGTCGCCAACACTGCCGGCCTGTTGCACACCGCGGATGAAACAACTCGGCGAGCAGTAGCGTTCCCGGCGCTGGCTCTGGTCACCCTCAGTCGAGAGACAGTGCTCGACGTGTTCGTCTGTCTCCAGCGCAATCGCTGTCCCACAGAACGTACAGTGGTGGTCGCTAGCGGGTGAGTCGGTGCGGCGCTGACTTGCCAATAACTGTCCCTGATGTGCTGGCTGGTGTGTTCCCATCCGTTCTCGCCTCTGTTCGGTCAGCGTCCCGTTTTGTCGCCGTCAACTTAGTGATACGTCAGACACAGTTTGGATTTCTGAGAGCTTCCTGCCGACAACGGTAGATTAGAGATGCTCCGCTGATTGGGTTCTGGCAGACGCCGAGATGACGATCGAACTGAGCGACGAGTCGTGTCCGGACTGTAGCGAGCAGTTGCAGGTCATCTACGTTACGGAACTCAAACAGGTCGTCTCCGGGTGGGCCTGTCCCGACTGTGGCTATCTCGCCTCGGAGAAACACGGCTTCGAAGACCGCGTGCCAAAGCCCGAATCCCAGGAGTACGTCCTGCGGAAAGAGTCCTCGCTATCGGACGACGACGTCCGGACACCGCTGGGTGATGTCGTCGACGAGTTCAACGCGCGTGCCTCCGCGGAGATGGACGACGACGAAGTGTGGTTGCTCATCGACCCCGACGACGAGAGCCTGGTGGATATTCGCGCCGGAGACGCCGTCAGAGATGGCGATTCCTGATAGCTCACAGCGCATTTATCCCTGCTGGCTCTGTAGCAGTGGACGACCCGCTGGCGCGCCATGACAGAGACGTACTACGATATCCTGGGTGTCTCCTCCGACGCCTCCACGGCGGAAATCGAGACCGCCTACCGCGAGCGCCTGAAAGAGACCCATCCGGACGTGAGCGACGACGACGAGGCCAGCGAACGGACGAAGACACTCATCGAAGCCAAAGAGGTACTGACAGACGATGACGAGCGGGCGCGCTACGACAGACTCGGCCACGCACAGTACGTCGGTGACGACGGACCGGAGTCAGAGCCGACTGCCGCTCATTCCGAATCGAGTGCCAGCACCACTCAGTCCGAGTCGTCGGCCGCCAGCACTCGCCGCGAGTCGGCGTCGACAGAGACAGATCCCAATCAGAGCCGTGCTGCCTCGGGAACTGGCGTCGGTGGTGGACGAGCAGCCAGCGCGGCAGCGGCCGAGCGCAAGCGCAGACAACAGCGAAACGACCAGCAAGCACCCCGTGACTCCTGGAACAGCGACCGGGGACGCTCCGACGAGAAGACGTGGCGTGCCTGGGATACGGAGGGAACGTACACCGTCAACGACGGCGAGACGGCAGGACTCGTCAGTCAACTCCTCCAGAGCGAACAGTCACTGGTCGTCCTCGCCGCGACGGTTGTCTCGTACCCGATGCTGTTGTGGGCTGCGCTGTATCCACCGTTTCCGCTGACTGTCAACGCGACTGTCGCCCTCTGTCTGCTCGTCCTCGTCGCCTATCTACAGAGCATCCCAGCAATTGGCGTGGTCGTCTACGGTTCGTGGTCGGTGCTGTTACCGGTTGGAGCCATCGCGACGGGACTCGATATAACCTCACTGCTCGTCGGCGTTGCACTCCTCGTCACCATCCTTTCGTTCGGGTTTACGTTACTGACGAGAGCTGTCGTCGGCAACTGACGCGACGGATACGTTCGATTTCTGGTTCACAGACTCCGATAGCAGAGAGTGCGAACCGTCTCAGAGTTCCTGGCACACGCGCTCGTGCAGTTGCTCGCGGAATCGGTGACTGTCTGTCGCGTCTGTCTGTACCTCTAGCAGCGTCGTCTCACCGTTGCCGACGCAGGTATCGAATCGGTCGACGAATGCATCGCGGCCGTCGACGCGCTCGTAGTCGAAGCCATAGAGGTCGCCGGTCGGCTCGAAATCCAGCCCGTGTGGCGTCTCGAACTGGTCGGTAAACGGCGGGTCGAACTCCTCGATAGGGAGTTTGTGGAAGATGCCGCCGCCGTCGTTGTTCACGAGCACGATAGTTGCATCGACGTCGCAGCGCCCGAGCGCCAGTAGCCCGTTCATATCGTGGTAGTAGGCGATATCGCCCGTCACGAGCACGAGTGGGTCACTCGTCGCACTGCCTGCGCCGAGCGCACTCGACGTGACGCCGTCGATACCGCTCACACCTCTGTTGCCAAGGACGGTGAGGTCGCTCTGGCGGGGCTGACCGAAGCGGTCGAGGTCTCGCACCGGCATACTGTTGGAGACGAACAGCGTCGCCGGGTCGGGCGACAGACGCGCCACGTCGTAGAGGACGGCCCCCTCGAACAATGTCTCGGCACACGCAGTTTCGACCATCTCCCAGTATCGCTCTTCAGCAGAAGTGAAGCGGTCGCGCCAGGCGGACGAACCCTCTGACGAGACTGCTGTCGCCACGCGCTCGAACAGCGCGGATGGGTCGGCTTCGACCAGGTCTGTCGCGGTAAACTCCGCTTCGCGCCAGCCACCGGACGGGTCGACGACGAACTGCCGTGTCTCGATATCGGCGAGATACTTCCTGAGCACCTTCGAAGTCGGTGAGGCACCGATTCGGACGACCACATCCGGCCTCGGCCAGTTCTCAGCGGCGTCGAGATACGAGTCGTAGCCGCCACAGACTCCCTCTCCGACCAGCGGGCCAAACCGAGCACTCGAAAGCGGGTCTGCCAGCACGGGAAACCCCGTCGCGTCGACGAAGGCTGCCAGTGTGTCGTCAGTGGGCGGGTGTGCGTCTGCCGGGCCACAGACGAGCAGTCCCCGGGACGCGTCCTCGACGGCGCTGGCGACGCGCTCGACGGCCCTATCCGACGGTTCGACGTGACCGCCCGTCGTCTCGACGTAGGCACCGTCGCGACCCTCGGCGGCCAGTGGTGACTCCTCGACGAACGTCTCGGGGACGTCACCCGGCACCTCTGTCGGCTCCAGTGGTTTGCGAAACGGGACGTTGAGATGTACCGGGCCGGACTGTGTCCCGCCAGTCTCGTGATACGCGCGAGCGACGGTCGTCCGGAGCGACCGGAGTTTGCGGTCATCTGCCGCTGGTTCGGGGAGTGTCTGGTACCAGCGGACGGCGTCACCGTAGAGTTTCTGCTGGTCTGTGGTCTGGTTCGCGCCGCTGTCGCGCAACTCCGGCGGTCGGTCTGCGGTCAACACGAGCAGCGGCACACGCGCCTCGGCGGCTTCCTTGACTGCCGGATGGAAATTTGCCGCCGCGGTGCCGGAGGTCCTCCGCGCGTCGGGTCCGGACACGATCACCGC
>CAZFOF010000016.1:11852-17255 GCA_964520265.1 uncultured Halobacteriales archaeon
ATTTGCCGCCGCGGTGCCGGAAGTACAGACGACGGCCGTCGGTTCGCCGCATCGACGGGCCCGCCCCACTGCGAAGAACCCACTGGAGCGTTCGTCAAGGTGTGAATACACCTCGATGTCTGGGTGTTCGGCGAAGGCAACCGTCAGTGCTGTCGAGCGACTGCCAGGCGAGAGACAGACCGCAGACAGCCCCGCAGCTGCCAGTTCGTCGACAATAACGCGACCCCACAGCGTGTTCCGGTTCGGCGCTGTCATTCCAGCTCGTCGAGCATCGGGCCGTACTTCAGTTGCAATTCGTCGTACTCCTCGTCGGGGTCACTGTCGGCGACGATTCCCGCTCCGGCAAACAGTGTCGCCGTCTGCTCGGCGGCAAGAGCAGAGCGAATTGCCACTGCAAAGGTACCGTCACCCTCGGCGTCTAGCCAGCCAATCGGGGACGCGTACCAGCCGCGGTCGAACGCTTCGGTCTCTCGTATCGACTTCAGTGCTCTGTCCGGCGGAAGTCCGCCCACAGCAGGTGTGGGATGCAGCGCTTCGACCAGCGAAAGCACGTGTGTCTCACTCGTGAGTTCTGCCTGGATTGGGGTCTGCAAGTGCTGGACGGTGTCGAGTTTTCGTACCGCTCGGCTGCCGGTCGTGATGTCCGACGCCAGCGAGCGCAACTGGTCACGGATGGTCTCGACGACCAGTTCGTGTTCGTGGACGTCCTTTTCGCTCTCGCGGAGTTCTGTGGCGAGCCACTCGTCTTCGGAAGCGGTTTCGCCCCGACCAGTCGACCCGGCGAGCGCTTCCGTCTGGACGGTTTTGCCGTCGACGGTAACGAGTCGCTCCGGCGTGGCACCGAAAAAGGTGCCACCGAGTGCCGGTTCGAACAGAAATCGGAAACAGCCGGGATACGTCTCGCTCAGGCGACCCAGTGCACTCGGTGCGTCGACCGGGCGTTCGAGGTCGACTGCCAGCGACTGGGCGAGAACGACCTTCTCGAGGTCGCCCCGGCGCACCTGCTCTGTCGCCGCTGTCACCTGTTTGCGCCACCCCTCTTTCGAGGGCGTCGGATGCTTTGCGACGATTCCCGGGTGGCCGCCCTGGTCGAACTCTGGCAGCGTCCCGAGTCGGTTCGCCCAGTCATCGAGCGCTGCCTCGGCGCGGGTGCCCGCGTCGCCGCCGGTCGCCGCTGCGGTCAACCATGCGCCGCCACTCGTCAGTGTGAGTTGAATCGACGGGAGAACGAAGCGCGCGCCGGGATAGCCGTGCCAGGTTTCGCCGGGCGCGGGCTCGCTGTGTCCCTGGTGAAACGCGAACCCACCGAACAGGCGGGGTCTGGCGTCCTTGTGTCCGTCATCCGGAACGGAGAGGCCGTCGAACAACTCCTCTGCGCCCGTCCGCACCGTCTCGAAACGGTCGTGCCCCTCGGCCGTAATCGTCGCAGCAGTACCGCCAGCGACGATTGTCGTCGTGGCATTCCCCCAGGCCACCCGTGGCCGTGCAACAGCGTGTAGAAACGAACGAACTGGAGACAGGTCGACTGGTCGGAATCGTACCGCGCCCGTCAACTCCGACGCCGGCACGACCTGCCCGTCGCCACGCACTGATTCCATCTGGCCGACCTAGGGGTTCCCGACGTTTGAGCCTAACTATCCAGATTGCGCCATCTCGCCCGCGCGTACCGAGTCGAGGTATGTCTAGCCGACCTGTTACGTGTGAGTGAGGACTTTGCGTGAACTGGAATAATACCTTTTAATTATTGAATTGAACTTCCAAATTGCGGACGTTGTCTTTGCGTATCCTTGTACTACCCCCGTCAGGTTTAAATACACCTCAGTCGAAGCAACCAACGTTGCGATGCCAAAGGTAGAGATCACTATTCCGGAACACCTCGAGATGCAAATCGCCCAGATGGTCGAACAGGGCGAATTCTTAAACCGCGAAGAAGCAATCGAGGACTTACTCTCCACCGGACTGAAGGCGTACAAAACGAGTGGCCCGAGCGATGAAGACGAAGAGCCGGGCTACGAAGAGGATGGAATGATGGGTCACGACGACGAATACGTCTTCTAACACCCGTCTGGAGCATCACGGCTGGGCCGACCTGTCCCCGTGTTCTGGTAGCGGCTCCCAAACAATCCTTAAAACAGTACCGATACTACTGTAGCGTACAATGCACAAAGACGAGCTTCTGGAGTTACACGAACAGATGGTTACCATCATGAACTACTTCAAAAACCTCGAACAGGTCGACGAGACGCTCTTCGAGGCCTACGACGAACTCGACGTGACGCCCGCGGACGTACACATGTCCAAAAGCGAGCACAAACACGCTGTCTTCGTGCTCGGGAACGCACTCGCCAACGCGATGAGCGAAGACGAGTTCTCCGACGCCGGTCGCGTCGGCAAGCGGATGAAGGAACTCGCCGAAGACGCCGAACGTAAACTGTAGTCTTCACTCGGTACCTGAATCGGTTCCGCTGTGCCGAGAGAGTGAACACAGATCTCTGCGCTCCGGACACGACAGTTCGTCTGCAAACAGTCGACCCCCTGTCCGGGCGAGGGTATCGTGGCGTTGCCAGCGCGCTCGACCCTTGGAGTGTCTCGGCCAGTCTGTTCGACGCCGCTTTATTTCACCGGGTCAGTTCGCTCACGGAGTTCGTCGAAGATACCGGGGTCGGTTCCGAACTTGAGTACGTTGTGCAGTGCGTGGTTGCGGACGTTCGTGACAACTTCTCCGTGTTGTTTGTAGAAGTCGTGAATCCACTCTGATTCGGCGGTGCGATCCGGGAACATCATGATGGCTTTCCACTGGTAGGTTCCGTTAGATAGCGAGTAAAACAGCGTGTGTTTGTCGTCGCGAATGGCCTCCATCGCTTCGCGCCACTGCTCGGCGAAGTGGCTCGCGTCGAATTTGAACTCCATCAGCGTGAAGTTGAAATACGCCTCGTTGATGAAAATCGCATCGCGGAACACCCCCATCTCTCGCATTTTCCGGACGGATTCGCTGACCGTCACGTGTGAGACATCGATGTCGCACTGTGTTTCGAGTCTCTCAGCGAGTTTTCGCGAGGAAAGCTGTGGATCGCGTGTGAGTTCTTTGAGAATACAGATATCACGCTCTCTGAATTCCCAATCTGGCGCGTCAGTCATGCATATACTGGAGTGTCACTATCCACCAAGATGATATTTTCGATGGACTTTCATGCAAGACTCCGTCCACTACGATTCGAACGCAGTTGCGAGACGTTCGAGTGCTTCCCATCCGTCGGCTTCACCAGTCATATCGGGAAGTTCGCGCCGGGATAGTTCCGGAAACGTCTCTGCCATCTCTGCGAGGACGTCCTGTTGTGTGTCTTGCTGTGCCCGACAGCGAGCACAGTCCGTGTCGATATCGGTGAGAACGCGGTTGACGACGAGTGTGCCAACGGGTACTGACGCTTCGCGGAGTTGCTCGACCAGTCGCTCTGTCTCCGTCAACACGAGTTGTTCGGCCAGCGAGACGACTCTGAACTCCGTCCGCTCCGGGTCGCGCAAGAGGGCTGCCACCTGTTCCATCTCCGACAGCACCTCGGTGAACTCGGTGTCATCTTCGTCTGCTCCGCCCATGGCCGCATACGGGCCAAAGAGCATCGTCTTGGCGGCGTCTTTCTTCTTGCCGACCTGCTCGCGCAGCGAGAGCGCTGTTCGTACGCCCGTATCGACGGCTTCCGGCAAGTCGAGCAGCCGGAGCGTGTGACCGGTCGGAGCCGTATCGAAGACCACGGCGTCCCACTTCTCGTCCTCGGCGTAGCGCTCGATGCTGGACAGTGCCGCCAGTTCGTCACTCCCCGGGAGCAGCCCCGATTTGAACAACTCGCGGAGTCCAGCCTCGTCTAGGTCGATGCCTGCACCCTCCAGGTCGTCGGCCAGCGCCTCGAACAGCGCCTGATACTGGGCTGTCCCCGCAGCAGGGTCGGTCTCGACTGCCGCCAGTCCCGGGCGAATGTCGGTGGGCTCGTCGGCCAGTTCGACCTCGTAGGCGTCTCCCAGCGAGTGTGCCGGGTCAGTCGAGACGACGAGTGCCTCTTTGCCGGCATCTGCCAGCGCGAGACCAGTCGCCGCCGCGCACGTCGTCTTCCCGACTCCGCCTTTTCCACCGTAGAGCACCACCTCTGGCATACGTAGATGGTAGGGGAGAGTGCGCAAAAAGCCACCGTCAGTCGGCAGGGGATGATAGCCGACAGTATCAGTAGTCGCGCTCGATGAGATAATCCGCAATCCCTTCGAGCAGGTCGTGGGCCTCGTTGTCGGGGAGCACGTTCAGATTCTCCTTGCCACTTGCCACCAACTCGCGGGCCTGCTCGCGGGCGAACTCGATGCTACCTGCATCACGAAGCGTAGCGACGGCATCATCGATTTCGCGTTCGGTGACGGCGTCGACGCTGTCGGATTCGACCAGATTGTCCACGTCGACACCCTGGTTTCTCGCGTGGACGGTGATGAGCGTCTGCTTGTTCTCGACGAGGTCACTTCCGCGCTGTTTGCCGAGTTGCTCGGTCGGTGTCGTCAGATCGAGCAGGTCGTCCTGTATCTGGAAGGCGCGGCCGATATCGAGCCCGTAGCCGTGCAGTGGGTCGACTGCGTCGTCGTATCCCAGCAACATTGCCGGAATCGACGCTGCGGCGGCGTACAGCACAGCCGTCTTCAGTTCGATCATCTCCAGGTACTCGTCGGGTTTGACGGCCCCGCGTTTCTCGAAGCTGATGTCCAGCGACTGCCCCTCACAGATTTCCGTACAGGTCGTGGCAAGCTCTGAGACGGCCTGTACCGACCTGTCCGGTTCGGCACCGGTCTGTATCATCGTCTCGAAGGCCTTCGAGTAGAGCGTGTCACCGGCGAGAATCGCCGTCGACAGGCCGTACTCCTGATGGACGGCCGGGACGCCGCGTCTGACATCGTCGTCATCCATGATGTCGTCGTGGATGAGGGTAAACGACTGGATAGTCTCGATGCTCACCGCGGCACGGAGGATGTCGATTGGCTCGCCCGACGCTGTCGGGAACGACTGGAAGTCCGTCGACAGCGGCTCGACGTCGGCCAGCGACTCCGCGGCCAGTAACACAATCGTCGGGCGCAGTCGCTTGCCACCGGCTTCGAGGAGGTACCGCGTCGCCTCGTACAGTTCTTCTGGCTCAGCAAGCGGGAGGTACTCGTCAATCGCGTCGTTGACCCTGTCCCGGCGCGCGACGAGTGCCGTTTCGACAGACTGCTGGCGAGACATCGTCACTCGACCAGCGTTATGAGGTTGCCGTTTCGGGTGATGTGCAGGTCACGACCGACCTTGTAGCCCATCCCTTCGGCGAGGTCGACGTACGGCGCGAACCCTTTCATGTCCTGGTGTGCAGGAATGAGGTGTTTGGGCTGGAGCGTGTCGAG
>CAZFOF010000017.1:0-17247 GCA_964520265.1 uncultured Halobacteriales archaeon
AAGACGGTCGTCATCGCCGACCCGGTCAACAACGTCGTCACCGTCGCCGACAACGAGCAGTTCATGAAACAGCGATACGCCTCCGTGCACAAGGCGATGGACGCCGAGAACTGGGGCGTCATCTACTGTACGAAAATCGGCCAGGGCCGCTGGGAACAGGCAGAGGAAATCGTCGAGGACAACGACGACGCCTACCTGATTACGATGGACGAGGTGACGCCGGACCGTCTGCGAAACTTCGGACTCGACGCCTACGTCAACACCGGCTGTCCGCGAATCGGCGAGAAACCGCTCGACGAACTCGAATTCGACACCTTCCACGGGACGTGGTGAGAAATGGGATTTCACACGTTCGACGCAAGCCGTGCCGAACGCCTCGAAGACGTCACTCGATTCCGGTTTTGCTCGCGTGAAGAACTCCTCCAGCATCTCCCGCGAGAGGGCACTGTCCTCGATCTGGGGAGTGGCACCGGCTTCTACACGAACGAACTCGCGCCGTTTCTCGACAACCTGGTGGCACTCGACGTGCAGACGGAGATGCACGACCTGTACCGCGACAACGGCGTCGCAGACAACGTCTCGCTGGTGACGGCAGACGCCGAGGAACTGCCCTTCGATGCTAACGCCGTCGACGGTGCTGTCTCGACGATGACGTTCCACGAATCGACGACGGAGGCGGCGCTCCGTGACCTCCGTCGAACGCTTTCACCCGACTCACCCTACGTCGCCGTCGACTGGTCAGCCAACGGTAACGGTGAGTCTGGCCCACCGCGCAGCGAGCGATTCGACGCCGACCAGGCCGCCGACCTCCTCTCACAGGCCGGCTTCTCCGTGAAAATGGCGGGCGAACGGTCGGAAACCTTCGCCGTTGTCGCGATGGCCTGAGCGATAACTGCGATTTATCCACAAACATTTTTCAATTAACGCTGGGTATTGTCTGGCGATGGCAACGAAGAGCGCGCTGACACAGCAACTCGGTGTGGTGGTCGGCTTCGACGACCCACGGGTCGACCTCGAGCAGTATCGAACGCCACCAGAGCTGGCGGCTCATCTCGTCCACACCGCAGACCTGCAGGGGGACATCGAGGGACGAACGGTTGTCGACCTCGGCTGTGGCACGGGGATGCTCGCGCTGGGTGCTGCGTTGCGCGGCCC
This sequence comes from uncultured Halobacteriales archaeon, assembly GCA_964520265.1. Taxonomy (GTDB): domain Archaea; phylum Halobacteriota; class Halobacteria; order Halobacteriales; family Haloarculaceae; genus Salinibaculum. Next base: position 1,156 of record CAZFOF010000017.1, read on the forward strand.
GAAACGCGTGGTCGGCCTCGATATCGACCCGGCACCGCTGTCGACGGCACGCCAGAACGAAGGTCGTGTCGCCACCAGTAGCGCCGTCTCCTGGGTTCGTGGTGATGCGACGGAACCGCCGCTGTCACCGACTGGGGAGACGACCGTACTGATGAACCCTCCGTTTGGTGCCCAGGAAGGCAACGAACACGCCGACCGCGCGTTTCTGGAGACGACGAGCGAACTCGCGGACGTTTCCTATTCGATTCACAACGCCGACAGCGTCGACTTCGTCGAGGCTTTCGCCAGCGACGAGGGCGGCGAGGTGACACACGCATTCCAGGCGGAGTTTGCGCTTCCGCGTGCCTACGACCACCACGACAGTGACCGCGAACACATCGATGTCGAGGTTTTCCGCATCGAGTGGAACAGTTACTGACTGCGACGTGCGATGGTGATGCGTGTTCCGTTCGACCGGACGCGGAGTGAATCGTCCGTTCTGTTGAACGTCAGCCCAGCGACGCTTGTATTTGCGCCCGTCTGAGGAACAGGAGTTGTCGCCAGCAGTGTCCCGTTGCGTCGAATCGCGAGTTCGTAGCCGGGACTGGACGGTCGAATCTGTATCGACCGGTTGCTGATAATCGCAGAGACGTTGGCCGGGTCTGCAGTGAACACTCGCTCTGGCTGTGCATCCTGGTGGGCGGCGAAGACCTTGTACGTCGAGTTCCCTCCGATGGTCGACCAGCCCGACCGATTTACCACGACGGTTTCGCGCCAGCCGAGACCACCGACCGGAACGACTTCCCGTCCGTTGACTTTGAGTTGACCGGCCGAGACGACGGAGTTCCAGGCATCGCGGCGCTCGCTGGTGACGACGATACCACTGGTATTGACGGTCAGCGAGTCCCGAATATATGGAATATTGACGGCTGCGATGTACTGGTTTGGCACCTCCTCGACGTAGGTGACGGTGTAGTCACGCACCTCGACTCCCGCGTCAGTTCCGGGGCCTTCGGTGACCGAAATCGTGTTGTAGGGAACTGCGACGACGCCCAGCGCGAGCACAATACAGAGCAACAGTCCGATGGCAGCATCCCGGCGGGTCAGGTCGATACGGGAGACGAGGTGACGCTCGGAGCGCACAATCGAGAGGGCTGCAAGCGTCGCCAGGACGAGAATGGCACCGAGCCCAAAGCCTCTGAAGAGGACGTATCGGGTGTTGCTGAGATACCAGTAGAGTGCATACAGCGCCTTCGAGGCGGTGAACACGAGCACGGCGAACCAGACCCACCGCAACGCGGGCCACTCTTTGCGTCGTCGGATGACGAACACCCCGAGCGCCACGCCCACGAGCAATCCCAGTGCGTGTCCCTGGACTGCGACATCCGCCCAAAACGGCGTGACGAACACCTGGCGACCCTGTGCGAAGACGACAGGGTCGATGAGTGTGTTGTAGGTCAGACCGACGAGACGCTCTGACAGAAGCGCACCGAGAGCCAGCACCGGGCGTGTCACCAGTGCGAAGCCACCAAAGGCAAACACGACTCCCGAGAAGCCGATGACTGCACCGGGCGTGAACACACTCGTCACAATCCCGACGAGGAAGACGACGACGACGAACAGACCGATGCGAACGAACGGGTTCGTCCGCCAGGAATCAAAGGAGTGGCTCCCGCGTGTGGTCGCGTAGTGACTCCAGGCGTACTCGGCGACCGGTGCGTAGACGACAGTCGACAGCAGATTTCCAGTAACGTGTCCCTCGTTTGCGTGCGCAAACGGCGACATGAGCAATCCGAGCGGATAGGAAAACGACCACGACCGAAAAGCGATGACGACGGGGCCGCCACGTTGACCGCCGCCCTGGATCAGGTAGTAGACAGCGAGGACACCGAGGATAACGAGCAGCGTCCCCCAGGGTACCCCGAGAAGAAAGCGCCGACGGAGACGGTCGGTGAGCGGCCGAACACCACCGGAACGAACCAACACGTAGCCAGCAAACACCGCACTCACGGCCATTGCCCACAGGCTCAGTGCTTCCAGAAGCCCCTCGCCCACTGGCAGTTGCATAGATGTACTGAGTTACCGTAACAGATTATGTCTACCGGAGCAGGGAGAATGCAGAAGGGTGATTCGGGGTGCTGGACACGTCTCCGAACCCGATGGCTTTTCACAACCCACGCCCCTGGCCGTAGACAATGGGAGTTCAGCCACCGACGAACGATATCGACGACGACGGCCCCGATGTCGTGGAGTTCGGTATCGCCGCACTTGATGCACGTCTCAGCGACCTCCCGGTTACCTTTCCGGTCGACGCTGAGACCCTCACCGACGAGTACGGCGACGTCGCCATCCCAATCGATGTTGGGGGAACCGAACTTCGGCTAGAGGAGGCGCTCTCGGAGATACCGCAGCGACGCTTCGAGACGGAACGGGAACTGCTAAACGCGCTGCATCCTGTCTTCGAGAAACGCCGTGCAAAAGCGTCAAACAGCCTCTTCGCGCAGTTGCGGTCACTCGTCCCCTTCTAGTTCTTGACGTTCGAACCGTCTGGCTCACCGCGGGCGGACGACTGGTCGTCGCCGGCCTCTCCGGTTGGTGTCTCGACATCAGGGGTCTCGGTTTCGTTGAGTTCCGTGGCAAGTCGCTCGATTTGACGACTCTGTTCCCGGTTGACCGCCACTATCATATCCGAGAGGACGCCGAACATGAGCAACTGCACGCCAAAGAGCACCGCAACACCGGCGACGACGGCGAGCACTTCGTGGGAGATGCCGCGTGCGACCCACTCGTAGCCGACATACGCTGAGATGACGAGTCCCGCGACAGTACTCAGCGAGCCGACGCTGCCGAAGTAAAACAGCGGGTTGTTGGTCTTGGCCATCTGGTACAGCGTCTTGAGGATGACCGCACCATCACGAAACGGACGGAGGTTCGTCTGGGACTCTGTCGGCCGCGGTTCGTACGTAATCGGGACGACAGCCGTTCCAACGTTGTGTTTCACACATTCGACGGACATCTCCGTCTCGATACCGAACCCGTCGGCGGTCAGCGAGAGGCGTTTGGCCGACCGGAGCGTAAACGCCCGGTAGCCACTCAGGATATCCTGTAAGTCGCGGCCGTGGATAAGCCTGAAAGCACCGTTGATGATGCGGTTGCCGAGTTGGTTCAGCGACGACATCGCCCCCTCCTGCATATTCGCAAAGCGGTTCCCGACGACGTGTTCGGCCCGACCCGCAAACAGCGGTTCGAGCATCCTGTGGGCTTCGTCCGGGCGATAGGTCGCGTCGCCGTCTGCCATCAGAACGTACGGTTGTTCTATCATCCCGAAGGCTTCGCGAACCGCCTGACCCTTCCCCGACCCGGTCTGTTCGACGACACGTGCTCCCTCCTCGCTTGCCAGTTGCTGTGTCTCGTCTTCCGACCCGCCGTCGATGACCAGTATATGCTCGAAGCCCTCCTCACGGAACCCCCGCACCACCCCGTCGATAGTGGCCGCCTCGTTGTAGGTGGGAATGAGTATACACACGTCGTCAGGGTCGCCCATCGTCACCCCCTAAGTTGCTACCTCGGAAAAAGCTACGTGATTACGTCCCGGCATTGACAGACCATGCAAGCGCAGGCCCTCCCCGAAATGTGCCACTCTCCGGAGGCCAACGTTTAACAGCCGTGGAGCCGTGTTAAGTGTCAACACGAGGTAATCCACATATGTTATCAATGGAAGTAGACATGGTGCAGTACGACTGTCCGTATATTGATACGACAGCCGAGTACGGCATCTCCTATTTCACAAAGCAGTGGGACTTCAACGCGGCAAAAGGGGTGTTGGAGACGCGTATCATGGCAACCGGTGCGACCACCGAGGAACTCGACAGAGGACTCGACGCGTTGCGGGAACACTCCAGCATGAAAAATTTCGAGTTGCTTCGTCGCAAGGGAGAGAAAGCCCTGTTTCGCTCGCAGATTGGCGAGACGAAGGCGATGCAGGCCATCCGGAACAACAACGGCTACATCACTGGTCCCTTCGAAATCCGGGATGGCAGTGAGGTGTGGCGCGTCGGATTCGACGGCGAAGACGTCGCAGAACACGCGTTGAGCGAACTCGACCAGCACAACGACTTCACCGTCGAATCCCGTGAGACCGTTGACCTCGAAGACTACTACGACGTTCTCCAGAACGTCGACGTTGCCGGTGGTTTCCTCGAGCAGTGTCGTGACCTTTCGGAGGTCGAACGGGAGACACTGATGACCGCAGTCGAGGAGGGTTACTTCACGCGGCCGCGAGACGCAAACCTCGCAGCACTCGCCGACGAGTTCGACATCTCGAAAACTGCCGTGTCGAAGAATCTCCGACGGAGTCAGCGGAAAATCCTCGGACAGGTTGTCGATGCAATCGAGGCCGTCGACGAGCGCAGCGTCGAAAGACGCTGACACAGAGCGTTACTGTCCGCTTCCTTGCATCAGTTCTTGCACTTCTCTTCGCTGTGAGACTGCCTGTGGGTCGCCACTATCGAAGATTTCGCCGCGTTCGATGACGTACAGTTCGTCCACCATGTCTGGGACGTGCTGGACGTTCGACTCGGCGATGAGCACGGCGATGCCACGGCTGTTGATCTCCTGAATATACTCTTTGAGGCGCTCGACGATAATCGGTGCGAGTCCTTCGAGTGGTTCGTCCAGGATGAGCAGGTCTGGTTTGAGCGCGAGCGCACGACCGATAGAGACCATCTTCGCCTGTCCGCCGCTCAGGTTTTCGACCTTTGCCTCGCGCCGGTCGGACAGTTCCTCGAAGATGTCGTAGACGTCTTCGACCGCCTTGTCTTCGTCTTCGATGCCGCGTTTGCCTCCCAGCGTCCAGATGGGCATCCGGAAGTTCTCGTCGATGGTCATCCCGGTGAACAGCTTCCGGTCTTCGGGTTGATAGCCGATACCCCGCTGTGGAATCTGCTCGGGGCGAAGCTCGGTCAACTCCTCTCCTTTGAATTGAATCGACCCCGAGAAGATGTCTGCCAGTCCCATAATCGACCGGAACGAGGTCGTCTTGCCGGCACCGTTGCGGCCGACGTAGCCGACGGCTTTGTCTTCTCCGACCTCGAAATCGACACTCTGTGTGACCTGGAACCCCTCGACTGCGGCGTCGAGGTTGCTGACACGCAGGAGCGGGTCGGTACCGCTCATTCTTCGACCCCCAGGAGGAGGCGTCGAAGCTCGTCGTCTGTTTCCAGCATCGAGGCCGGGCCTTCCCCGTGGACAGAGCCCTGATGCAGTGCAATCACACGGTCGGCGTATCCCTTGACCAGATCCATATCGTGTTCGATTGTGACGGTTGTGACGTTTTGCTGCTCGCTGACCTCGACGATTGTCTCGATGACGTAGTCAGTCTCCTGTGCCGAGACGCCGGACGTGGGTTCGTCCAACAGCAGGTAGTTCGGTTCGAGCGCGAAGGACATCGCCACGTCCAGTAGTTTCCGGTCGCCGTGTGGCAACTCGTCGGCGACAGTCTCTTCGGCGTCTTCGAGTCGGAACTGCTCGATGAGGTCGTCGGCTCGCTGTTCGACTTCCTCGTGTTCGTCCGACAGTGAGAACAGCCCACCGAAAAACGAGGAGGGTGTCCAGCCGCCGGTCATCCTTTCTTTGATGAGGATTGCCGTTCGGATGTTCTCGCGCACGGTCATCTCCTCGAAGACCTTCACGACCTGGAAACTGCGGACGAGTCCCTTGTGCACCCGCTCGTCGGGGCGCAGACTGGTAATCTCCTCGCCATCCAGGACGACAGACCCCTCGTCGGGGTCTAACAGCCCGGTCAGGAGATTGATGAGCGTCGATTTGCCTGCTCCGTTCGGGCCGACAATAAAGACCAGCTCACCGTCTTCTTTGCCGAACTCGACGGAGACATCGTCTGTTGCCGTAATGTTGCCGAACGATTTCTTGAGTCCGTCTGCTTCGAGCATTTCACTTCACCCCCAGGATGAGGATACGAACGTTCGTTACTGCTCGCCGTGCTGCGTCGACGAGTGCCGCAACAGCCTGGCGAGTCCAGGTGACGGCGATAGCTGGATTCCGGACGAAGGTCAGGAATCCCTCGTAGACTTTGCCGCCCGGTTTGAGCGAGCCGACGATACCACTCGGGAACGCGAAGACGATAATCAGCAGTACAACGCCTGTAATGAGTCGACCGACCTCTTTCTCGCCGGCAGGACCGGTCAACACCACGTCGCTTGCGACGTTCGAGAGCGTCTCGAAGACGATGCCGCCGATGAACGGCCCCGTCAGCGTCTTGAATCCGCCGAGGATGGCGATATAGAGGATGTCTCCCGAGACGAACACCTGCAGGGTACTCCCCGGGTCGATGTTCAGCGGGAAAAACAGGGCGTACAACCCACCGGCAATGCCACCGTAGATGCCGGAGATGATGAACGCTGCCCAGACGTACCGCTGGACCGGGAGTCCGAGGAAGCGTGCACGGGTGCGCTGTTGTCCGATGGCGTCCAGCGCGTTGCCAAACGGCGACCGGATGAGACGGAGCATCACGAGCAGCGAGACGATGACGATGAGAATCGTGAGCCAGAACAGTATCGTTTCGGGCACCTCCTGTCCGTTGAAATAGAGGCCACCCAGTTTCGGGTACTGTTCGTTGCTTGGCACACCGGCTGCGCCGGTCAGTGCGTTCAACCCGTCGGTACCTCCCAACTCGGAGAGGCCGACCGGAATAGAGAAGGCCAGTTGCCCGAAGGCGAGTGTCACGAGCGCGAAGTACAGCCCCTCGTGTTGGAGCGTGAAGTAGCCGATTATCGCTGCAAGCATCGTTGCAGTGACGATGGCTACGACGAGTAACACCACCGACGATTGAATGTTGTAGACCTGGACGAGCAAGGCGACGGTGTAGGCTGCTGTCCCGAAGAAGGCTGCGTGGCCGAAGGACGTCAGGTCTGCGTGGCGCAACAGGAAGTTCAGCCCCACGGCGGCCAGTCCAAGCACCATTCCGCGGTAGATTGGACGGACACGAATCGGGAGGTTCCCGGAGTTTCGAGCGATTGCGGGCAGGACGAACAGGAACCCGATACCACCCAGCAACAACAGCAGTCGGGAGGGCCGAAGCTCCAGGCCTTTCATCACGCGAATCCGGAGTTCACCGTCTTCGCGACTGATGCCAGGTGTCATGTGCGCTCACCCCACGTGCCGTAGAGTCCCTCTGGTTTCAGCAGTAGAATCAACACCATCACCGCAAACGGTGCGGCGGTCTCGAAGCTGGGGTTGGCAACGCTCATCCAGTTTTCGAGGACGCCGACGACGACGGCCCCGACGACTGCGCCGCGCAGACTCCCGAGGCCACCGACGACGATGACGACGAAGGACAACACCAGTGCCTGCTCACCCATCCCTGGCTGTGCACGCGTGACGACGAACTGCATCGCGCCACCGAAGCCAGCGAGGAACGCACCGAGTGCGAACACGAGTGTGAAGGTACGCTCTGTGCTCACACCGAGTGCGGTCGCCATCTCGCGGTCGATTGCCGTTGCACGGATGATGCGGCCCGTCTTGGTGCGTCCGAAGAACCAGAACAGCCCTAGACCGAGTGCCAGGCTGACGATAATGACCATCGCCGTGAGCGTCGGGATATTCCCGAAGCCGATGAGTTCGAACGATGGGATGTCGTTGACTGCCTGATCCGTGGAGAAGCCGAGATCTTGTGTGCCACTGCCCCAGACGAGTTCGATGATATCAGCGATGATGAGGAGTATCGCGAACGTCAACACGAGCTGGTACACCTGTGCTCGCTCGTAGATGGGCCGAATGAGCGTCGTCTCGACGACAGCGCCGATGGGAACCATGATGAGGGCGGTCAGTAATGCGACCAAGATCAGCAGCCCGACGAAGAGAAACGACGACACTGGGTCGAACGACGTCGGCGGTGCCATGATGGCGTTCGCCCCAGAGCCGATGAGGAATCCAGCCACAGAGGACGAGATAAACGCCCCGAGAGCGTAGAGCTCTCCGTGTGCCAGATTCAGCACGTCGAGAATGCCGAGAATGACTGTCAGTCCCGATGCAATCAGAAACAGGACGAACCCCCGCTGGATGCCGTTGATAGTTGCCGTGATGAACCGCTCGGGTTGCAGTAGTTCGCTGACTGTGAGCGGTATCCCAGGCCCCGTATAGAGGGTCTGTCCGAGTACCGATGTCGGTTCAAGTAGTTCTGTGCCAAGTGGATACATGAATTATCTCTTTGGAATAGCGGCGTTGGAGAACGTGTGTGGTGTCAGCTTAGCTCCAACTGTCGAGCCAGTCCAGCGCCGTGATGCTGTATGCCGAACCCTGTGGCGGCGGCGAGATCTGATTTGGCATATAGGTGTTCACGTCGGTGAGCACCGGTGCATCGAGGTCGGTGTCCCACTCCATGACGCCGGCGTAGCCGTTGCCACGTCCCTGGTGGTCTTGGGACATGACGTAGTAGCCACCCGGCGTGTAGAAGCCGTGGTTTTCGAGCGTGGTCGCAATCTGTTCCTGGCTCGGGTAGGTGCCGAGTTGGTCGATTGCCTTTTCGACGGCAGTCGCCCACGCCGTGACTGCGCCGTACCCGCTCATGTAGTGCGCGGTCGGCACCTTGATACCGTCCTGTTCGCGGGCTTCTTCGAAGAAGGTGCGACTGGCTTCGTCGCGGCTGTTCTCCGGGATGCCCCAGTAGTAGTTGCGCGAACCCGAGAGGATTTTCCCGGTCTCGACGCCCGTGACGACTTCCTCGTCGATAGCATCGGCGGAACCGTAAAAGACTGGTCCGGTGATGGCTTCGATGTTATCGTACATGTTGCGCTGGAAGGCCTGTGAGAGGAGCGTCGAGGCGTCGCCACCCCAGCAACTGGAGAAGACGAGGTCGGGCTCTTCGCTGTTGACGCTCGAAATGTGATTCGAGAAGTCACTCTCACCGAGCGACGGGAAGCCACTGTAGACGACATCTGCGTTCGTGACTGCCTGGACGGCTTTCGTGAACACTTCCATCTCGTCGCGTCCGAACGAGTAGTCCGGGTTGATGCCAGCGACGGTGTCGATGTTCTCTGCGCCGACGCGTTCGATTGCTTCGAGCGTACTCGTCGTCGCCTCCATCACGTCGTAGTTCTGGAACCGGAAGGAGTAGGTCGGGTCTGCGACAGTCTCCTCGTAGAGTGTGGTGACCGTTCCGTCTGTCCCGACGTTGACGACCTGTTCCGACTCGATTGCCGGCGCGAGTGAGGCGTGTGTCCCGCTGGAAATCGGGCCGAAGGTCACGTCTTTGCCTTCGGAGATGAACTGGCTGTACTTGTCCGAGGCGTTCTCTCCCTCGTCTCTGATATCGAGATTGACCTCTCGTCTGCCGGCGATACCGCCGTTCTCGTTGATTCGTTCGACGGCCTTCTCTGCGCCGCGAACGGCCTGCATTCCGAGGACGGCCGCTGCGCCCTGCGTGAACGAAAGGAGGCCAGCGTTCAGTGGGTCGGAGGAGATACCATCTCCGTCGGTCGACCCGCCGTCGCCGCCGTCGTCGCCATCGCTGCCGTCGCTGCCGTCGTCGCCCCCAAGGAGTGCAGAACACCCCGCCAGTGCTGCTGTTGCCGCCGATACGCCTGCGGCTTTCAGCACGGTGCGCCGTCCAACATCGTCGCTGCCTGCTGGCTCGTTCGTTTGCTGTGCGTCTTCCTGTGCTTGCGCTTTGGTTGAGTTTGGGTTCTCTGTCATTGGTCTCACCTGAGTCGGGCTGTATCCCATCTGCCGACGTCCGCTCGTTCCAGCAGCAACCAGTGGTCACTGCGGCTATTGTGTACGACGCCCTTCGCGTGGGAGTAGTGTCTGGTTTATATATCAATTAGCTATGTAGGATGACACACATAATTGTTTGTTACCACATAGTAACGTCCACTTGACGAATCGAGAATAGATGAGCTATCGGCCGCGGACGCAACGCGTTTGTGCTTCCATCGGTTATGCCGTGTAGTGACCGAAGAGGACAGCGAGGATACGTTTTACGAGGCACTTGCTGCGCTGGGGCAACCGCTCGTCACCGCGACGCGATACGGCCAGTTGCGGGATATGAGTCAGGCCGCCGCCGAAGACCATCTCGAGCAGTTAGCCGAGGAGGGTGTCGTCGAGTGTCTCGACGTGTCGACCGACCCCGTCGTCTGGTTCCCGAGTGCCTGGCAGCGACTGACCGACCGCGAGCGCGTCATCCTCTTTCCCGAACGACGACAACTCGTCGTCGACGAACCGACACAGTTGACGCGGGCGCAACTCTCACAGTTTGCCCACCTCATCGATACGACTGGGTCGGGCGCGTATTTGTACGAGATTCGCCGTGAGGACATCTGGCAAGCACCGTACGAACACTTCGACGACCTGCTGGAGACCGTCCGTGACGTGGTTCCCGAACGCTCTGAGCACCTCGAAGAGTGGCTGGAAACGCAGTGGAAACGAGCCAACCAGTTCACGCTTCGCACTCACGAGGAGGGATACGTCGTCCTCGAAGCGGCCTCTGCCGACCTGATGGGCAACGTCGCACGGCAGGAACTCGACGACGACCTCTTGCGTGCGCCACTTTCGGATACCGAAAGCTGGGTCGCCAGAGAGCGCGTCGCCGCAGTCAAGCGCACCCTCTACGAGGCTGGCTATCCGGTTCGAGACGAACGTGACCTCGACACGGGAGACGACCTGCCACTCGACCTCTCGCTCGAATTGCGCGACTATCAACACGAGTGGGTCTCACAGTTCACCGAGACGGCATCGGGCGTTCTCGTCGGGCCACCGGGCAGTGGCAAGACCGTCGCCGCGATGGCAATCCTCGCAACTATCGAGGGTGAGACGCTGATACTCGTCCCCGGCCGCGAACTCGCAGCGCAGTGGCAGGAGGAACTGCTTGCCCACACCACGCTCTCGCCGGAACAGGTCGGCCAGTACCACGGCGGGCAAAAGGAGATATGTCCCGTCACCATCGCGACGTATCGAACTGCGGGAATGGACAGACACCGCCAACTGTTCGACAGTCGCGAGTGGGGACTCATCGTCTACGACGAGGTACACCACATTCCGGCCGACGTCCATCGGCGCAGCGCAGACCTCCAGACGAGTCATCGACTCGGACTCTCCTCGACACCCGTCAGAGAGGACGACCGGGAAAGTGAGATTTACACGCTCATCGGGCCGCCAATCGGCACCGACTGGGACGCACTGTTCGACGCCGGCTTCGTCGCCGAACCGGAGGTCGAAATCCGCTATGTCCCGTGGGGAAGCGACGACGCACAGAACGAGTACGTCAGCACGGACGGCCACGAGCGACGGGAACTCGCGGCGTCGAACCCCGCCAAACGCGAGGAGATTCGCCACCTGCTCTCGCGGCATCCAGAGGAGAAGGCACTCGTCTTCGTGGAGTATCTCGAACAGGGCAGGGCTATCGCTGCTGACCTGGACGTGCCGTTCATCAACGGCGAGATGCCTCATCACCGCCGGCAGAAACTCTTCGAGCGATTCCGTACCGGCGACCTCCGGACGCTGGTCGTCTCTCGCGTTGGTGACGAAGGCATCGACCTGCCCGACGCCGAGTTGGCAATCGTCGCATCGGGGCTCGGTGGCTCGCGCCGCCAGGGAGCACAGCGTGCGGGTCGCACGATGCGACCGACCGGGCGAGCGCGGATGTACGTGCTCGCGACCCGCGGGACGCGCGAAGAGGAGTTTGCACGTCAGCGGATGCGACACCTCTCAGAGAAGGGTGTCAAAGTCACAGACCGCGATGCGGAAACCGTCGAACGAGAGCGTTGAACCTCGTCTCAGGGTAGTTCTCGTGACGGAAGCGGCCCGTCGTACTCCGGTGGCACGTACGGACAAAGTGGGTCACTGGCGAGTGGATTTCCCGTGTAGGCGTATGCTCGCGAGCGACTGCCACCACAGACCGTCCGGAACGGACAGACACCGCATTTACCTTCGAGGGCATCGCGGTCGCGGAGTGACTCGAATAGTTCGGTGTCACGGTACAGCGAGACGACGCTCTCCTCGCGGACGTTCCCTGCCGACTTCGGGAGGAATCCGGACGGGAAGAGGTCGCCGACGTGACTGACGAACGCGAACCCGTCGCCAGCGACGATTCCAGGACGGGCTGCTCCGTCACCTTCCGTCCGTTGCTGGCGGACGCGCCGGTACTGTGGCGCTTCGGTCGTCTTGATTGCAAACGCTTCCTCGTCTTCGACGCCAGCGAGGTATTCCATGAGTTCGTCTGCACGCGCTGGCGTGACCGGGTCGAGGACGCGACCGCGTCCGACCGGCACGAGGAAAAACACACTCCACAGCACCGCATCCAGGTCTGCGACGAGGTCACGAATCGCCGGCAGTTCGTCGGCGGTTCGCTGACACACAGTCGTGTTGATCTGGAGCGGCAATCCCGCCTCGTTGGCAGCGCGTGCTGCCGCCATCGTCTGCTCGAACGAGCCATCCTCACCCCTGAAGTCGTCGTGTGACTCGGCGGTACTACCGTCGATGCTGAGTGCCAGTCGCTTCAGACCGGTGTCTGCGAGTGAGCGAACTGTCTCGCCGGTCAACTCCTCGGTACCACTCGGCGTGAGCGTCACCGTCAGACCGATGTCGGTACCGTAGTCGACGAGTTCTTCCAGGTCGTCGCGCTTCGAGGGGTCACCACCGGAGAAGACGACCAGTTGTCCGTCACCGAACTCGCGCGCGCTGTCGAGTAGCGCCTTTCCCTCGGCTGTCGTCAACTCCTCGGGATGGCGCTCCGGTTGTGCATCCGCTCGACAGTGGTCACAGGAAAGTTCACACGCGCGTGTGAGTTCCCAGACCAGGACGAACGGTCGTCGGTCGGTGTCGACCCCGTGCATCGTCTTACTCGACGATGACTGCGCCTTTCATGCCGCTCAGTTTGTGCGGCTGGCAGTAGTAGTTGTAGTGGCCGGCTTCTTCGAAGGTGTATTCGAACGTGCCCGATGACTGCGTATCGCCGGAGTCGAACGTTTCGTCCTCGGCGATGACGTTGTGGGCGCCACCTGCGCCGGTCCATTCCCAGGTAATCGTTGTTCCCGTCGAGATGCGCACTGCGGCAGGGCCAAAGGAGAGACCACTACCCGCACCGACGTCGACAGAGACCGAATCCATCCCGGTCATGTCGGTCACGCTGTCGTAGTTGTTGGCATCCTCGAGGTAGGTTTTGACTTCACTTGGAACCTCTTTCTCGTCGTGCCCACCATCGTCGTCGTGTCCACCTTCGGTTTCGGTTTTCGTCGAGTCGTCGTGTCCACCGTCGTCGTGTTCGTGTCCACCGTCGTCGGACTCAGTTTCAGTTTCGGTTTCGGTCTCGGTTTCGGTCTCTGTTGGGTCGTCAGAGCCGCCGTCGTCACCGCCGTCGCCACCGTCGCCACCTGTACAGCCTGCGAGAATCCCCGTCATCGCCACGGCACCCGCACCGCGGAGAACTGTCCGTCGATCTACATTTCCGTCGTCCATCATGTTTGTCATCTGCATTCGTAGCATTCGTACCAGAAGCATAAAAGCGTATCAGACCGTCCCTGATACTTGCAAATGCCTGTTATGGGTTACCAAGCACCACATGAACTTGTTCGGTACTCACGATATATACCACCAGAGTTTTCATTTCTGTCTCATGATATTTGCCGACAGGATATACGCATACATCCCAGCGGAGACGAGCGTCAACAGGTGGCCGCCAATGGCCAGTGGTTGTCCGAACAGCGGCGCGACCGCTGCCAGACCCAGACCGACACCCAGTCCGGCGATACTCGCGAGTGCTGTTCGGTCGCCGGCTCCTGGCCACGGCGCGACGGCCGGCGGGTAGAACTGGTAGACGACGCCAACGATACTGACTCCGAGCAGCCCGAAGACGTTCAACTGGAGGTGTGTCTGGACGAATCGCGGGTCGATTCCCTCGAACGCGAAGTAGAGTCCGAGTCCGACGCCGAGACAGCCAAGAACTCCCCCGACCACTGGCCCGTAGAAGCCGACTCGGCTCTTGTCGCTGCGAGCGACGAGTTCGAACACGGCGATAGCAAAACCCACGACAGCGATGGATTCACTCACTGCACCGACGCGAAAGACCACCCCAGCGGGATAGCCCCACGCCAGCAGTGCCGGCCCGAGAGCACCCGCGGGCAACACGACTGCCGCCAGTAGCCGCGTGGGCGTCGCCGAGAGGAATCGCGGAAGAAGTCGATAGCCGATGGCCAGCAGCGCGAGGACACCAACACCTGGCCCCAGGAGATGCGCGATGCGGACTGTGTTGCCCCCCAGTAACGTGGGAAGTGCTGTTGCCGACGCTACCAGTTCGTAGGTCGCCGTTGCGAGATACAGGAGTACTATCGGAACGAACACGTTGGCGAACCGGTCAAGCGGTGCACGAGAGGCGTTTGCCTCGCCAGTTCCCGTCGCTGCACCCGTGGGGTTGTCGCGGATAGTGGCTGCAAGCGTCCCGAGAAAGACGACGACGCCGCTTGCCCAGGCGATGGCACCCACCGGATAGAGTGTGTCAGCAGCGATGTCAGCCCCAGCAAGCGCAAGCAAGACCACCCCACCTACCGTCAGCGGGAACTGCACCTGCGGCGCGCGTGCCCAGGCCAGCGTCCGGTCGAAATACGCAGGGACGAGGGAGTATGCCTTCCCGAAGACTGTCGTGAGCACGAACCCATAGAGTCCCAGCGTGACGACGACGACCCGCGGTGCAGAGACCAACAATGCAGCGTGCCCGGCGACCAGAAACATCGCACTGGCGAGTAGATATCGCCTCGCCCAGCGCGAAATCTGTGCCGTTGCCATGCGCGGCGGGTTACCACTCCCGAGGGAAAGGTCATCTGCACTCGCTTCGCCGATTCAGGGGGTGTTCTCATCATGTGAGAATGCCCACCCCCGTTATTGAGGGGGACTACCATATGTCCTGCTATGACGGGCGTCAGAACCGAACTAGTCTTCGAAGAGGCCGAAGGCTGTCCGGCCGCAAGTGCATCGACAGAGATTCCGGGGGCAGTGTCGGACATCACCTGGACGGAAAGCTCCGACGGAAACGTCGTCGAACAGGTCACGACAGACGGCTCAGCAGAGTTGCCGTCGTTCGACCCGGTGTTCGACTACGGCTCCGAACAGGTCTACGAGTTCGAGCGAGAGGAGGACGACCCCTGTATCTGTGAGTTTATCCAGTTCTCACTGGGGCCGGTTCGGGAAGTTTTTGCCGAAGACGGGGACTTGCACGTTCGGCTCCACACGACCGATGTCGACACGCTGCGTGACCTGCTGGTCGACCTGCGAGAGGATTTCGGCGGCGTCAGTGTCGAATATCTCGTCCGCAGTGTCGACGCAGAAGACGGGAGCGAACTCGTGCCGGTCGATATGCGCACGCTCACCGAACGGCAACGCGAGGTGCTGGAGACAGCACACGAGCACGGCTACTTCGAGTATCCCCGCGATGCCAACGCTACCGAGGTTTCAGAGGAACTCGACATCGAGCCCTCGACGTTCTCGGAGCACCTGGCTGCTGCCCAGCGCAAGCTCATGGACGAGCTACTCAGCGCCTGATACGGATTGCTGTAGCTGTGCTCCGGGACGACCGCACTCGTGCGGTCACTCCGGTACTGATGTACAGCACTTCGTATGAAACACACGCGGCGACCGTTGGGTCGCTGGCTCGGAGGATACAGCAGATGCCGGTTTGCGGCCGTCGTAGATTGCGGGGATATTCGTCGTTGGGGGCGGTTTGATACCCTTCCGGCGTGAGAACCCGAACGCATGACAGACGACAGTATCTACACGAATAGCCTCCACGCTGGGCAGGAACCCGACCCGGCGACAGGCTCACGCGCACCGCCGCTTTATCAGACCACCTCCTACGTCTTCGACGACGCAGACGACGCTGCCTCTCAGTTCGCACTGGAGAAGCCCGGATACATCTACTCGCGGCTGATGAACCCGACCGTCGAGACGCTGCAGGAACGTCTCGCCACGCTCGAAAACGGTGTCGGCGCAGTCGCGACATCTTCCGGGATGGCCGCGCTGAACCTCGTCACGTTCTTGCTCGCCGACGCCGGTGACAACGTCGTGACTGCCTCGTCGCTGTACGGCGGCACCTACACCTACTACACACACTCT
>CAZFOF010000018.1:0-17173 GCA_964520265.1 uncultured Halobacteriales archaeon
CGCCTGCCTTGAGAGCAGGTGTCCGAGAGGACTCCTGGGTTCAAATCCCAGCCCCGCCGCCTTTGCTCCGAGCACTTGCACGAGGAGCGATGCAAATATGCTGGGATTTGAGCTACGCGAGACGACCCTCGGGAGTCTCGCAATCGAGTTCAAATCCCAGCCCCGCCGCCTTTGCTCCGAGCACTCATACGGATTGCTGTAACTGTTTTTCGGGACGACCGCACGCTTTCGTGCGGTCAGTCCGGTACTGACTTACAGCAGTCCGTATCAGGCGATAATCGAGAGCCTTGCCTACGGTGCACCTGCGATAATCATCAGGCTATCTTCCTCGAATTCGAGTTGGCGTGTCGATGCTGGGTCGATGCGGACGACATCACCGCGTTCGATCGACAGGTCGACGCCGTCTATCGTGATGGTGCCAGCCCCATCGACGAGGACGTAGACTTCCTCCTGTGAGTCGTGGGTATGGTCGTGTTCTTTGCCCGTCCAGCCTGCATCTACATCGAGCACTGTCACACCGAGGTGCTCGCAGTCGAGCGGTTCGCGGAGGAACTGCATCCCTGGTGCGCGAGGTTCCACGTCGTCGAGGCTGTCGATCGTGTATGACATACACAAACATAGTGTCGCCGGTGGCTAAAAGATTCGTCGCAGAGGCGAGTCACCTTTCGCTCGGGAGAACGAACGGTTCCTATGACTGAGACTGCGCGAACGCCGTTGATTTACGGTGCGTACGGCTACACCGGTGAGCTTGTAGCCCGTGCGGCAATCGAAGCGGGATTGGAGCCAGTGCTTGCCGGTCGACGGGAAGAACCGCTGCAGTCGCTGGCCGATGACCTCGGCTGTGCATACCGAACCTTCGGCCTGGACGAGCCTGTCGCACCACGACTCCAGGATATCGACGTCGTGGCTCACTGTGCAGGCCCCTTCGTCGATACCTACCGGCCGATGGTCGATGCGTGTCTCGCGACGGAGACCCACTATCTGGATATCACGGGCGAAATCCCGGTGCTCGAAGGCATCAAGCAGTACGACGAGTTGGCGAGAGACGCCGGCGTGATGTTCCTGCCGGGGGCTGGATTCGACGTGGTTCCCTCGGACTGTCTCGCTGCACACCTGCACGGCCGACTCCCGGATGCGACTGACCTGCGACTCGCGTTCAGCGTCGGCGGGATGGAAGCCTCGGCGGGCACGCTCAAGACGATGGTCGAAGGCATCGGTGAGGGGTCGGCAGTGCGGGAGAACGGACGCATCGTCTCCGTGCCTCTCGGTGGGCACACGAGGACACTGGATACCGGTCGCGGGCCGCAGACGTTCATGGCGTTCCCGTGGGGTGACGTCTCAACCGCGCATCACAGTACGGGCATTCCGAACATCGCTGTCTACGTCCCAGTCTCGGATCGAAGCCAGCAGCTACTGCAACTCACAAATCTGGTGTCGCCGATTCTCGGTGCCGGCCCAGTCAAACGGGGTCTCCAGTGGGTGGTCGACAACACAGTCGACGGGCCCGACGAGAGCACCCGTGAGAGCGGGTCAGCGTCGTTCTGGGGCGAGGCGACCGATGGGACGGAGACTGCCCGCGCTCGCGTCGAGACACCGGAGAGTTACCGGTTTACCGCCGCGTCGATGGTCGAGATGCTCACGCGCGTCCTCGACGGTGAGGTTCACCCCGGCTATCAGACCCCTTCGTCTGCCTACGGCGAGGAGTTCGTCCTTGCCATCGAGGGCTGTTCGTTCGAGGATATCGAGTGAGGAGTCAATCGGTAGTGTGCCCGATTGCCCGACTCCACTCGTCGAGTCTACCGCGACGAGAGCGCGTAGCGACTACTGGTCTTCGAGGGCCACGTTCGCCCCTTCGCGCTCTAAGACCATCTCGACGTAGAACTCCTGTAAACTATCGGAGCGACCGAGGTCGACGGCGGCCCGGTCGCGGTCGAGAACGAGGTCACCGTCGTGCATGATGGTAACGTGGTCGACGTACTGCTCGAAGTCGGTGATGTGGTGGGTCGAAACCAGTATCGAGTTGCCGTCCTCGGTATAGGCGTTCAGAAAGGCCAGGAGACGCTCTTTGGAGACGTCGTCTAGCGCGCCGAGTGGTTCGTCGAGGAGGAGATACTTCGGCCGTTCGAGCAGCGAGAGGACGAGGTCGAGTTTGCGTGCAAAGCCACCGGACAGTTCACCGGCAGTGCGGTCGATGGCTCGCTCCAACCGGAGTTCCTGCAAAAGGGTCTCCCGCCAGGAGTCGGCAACGCCGCCGACTAGCCCAGCAAAGACCTCGATGTTTTCTCTGACGGTCAACTCGGGATAGAAGTTCGGTTCCTGGAACCCACAGCCGACGGGGCCGTCGGGGAGAGCGATGGTGCCGGCAGTCGGGTTCGTGAGACCGAGCAGCATCCGGAAGATGGTCGTCTTGCCCGACCCGTTCGGCCCGATGAGACAGTGGAAGTCGCCCTCGCTAACGGTCAGCGAGACGTCGTCGACGGCAACGACGCTGCCGTACTCCTTTCGGACGTTCTCGATGGTGAGTGTCATTCAGACTGTCCTCCGGTAGTAGACTGTGCTCAGTTTCAACACGACCAATGCCGCGACGACGACGCCAGCGAGACCCGCCAGCCAGTCACTGAAAAGTGAGAGTTGAGTCACCTTCAACATCTCACTTCGGACGATAATCATCGCGTAGTGGGTGGGAAACAGGCGGACGACCGTCTTGCGCAACGGCGAGAAGTACCCGACGGGATAGGCAAGCCCGGAGAATCCGAGGACAGCGATGAGCAAGACGACGTTGACGAACCGCCCCATCGTCCCGAACCGGAAGACGACCATCACAGACATACTGAGTGCGGCGAGGATGGCGAAGGAGAGCAACAGGGCAACAATTGCACCCGGTGCAAGTGCGTTCGTTGCATACCCAAGCACCGCTGCTGCCCCCTGAAAGACGAGAATCGGTACGAGCATCAACAGCGTGAAGTAGATGAGTTTCGCCCCGACGACAGCCTCCAGCGACGCCTCTGCACGGAGTCGGTCGAGCACCGCCGACTCACGGGCGAGGTTGTAGGGGACGTAGGTGAATGCAAACAGCATGAGAATCGTCATCAGAAACACCGGAACGAGGTACTCAGACAGCGTACTGTCGGGCGTGAGTACCTTCCGCTCGACGGTGATATCGGCGTTCAACAGGCTATCGAACTGAAACGCCATGACGGAACGAAGCGACTTCGAGGGCTCTTTGTACGGGACGACGCTCCCATCGACGGTGTAGGAAAACGTCGCATTCGTGTTATTTGCGTCGGTGATGTCGGGCGGTACGACCAGTATGGAGTAGACTTGCTCCCGACGAAGCATCCGTGTGGCCTGTTCCTCGCTGTCGACGACGACCGGGTCGGAGAAGGCAGTCACGCTCCCCTCGATAATCGTCATGTCGTTGTCGGTGACGTTATCGTTTTCCGGGACGACAGCCATCGGCGCGTCGCGGGGGATGACCGTCTCGAAGGCGACGCTGGTGTAAGCAAAGAAACTGGGCAACACGAGGAGGATGAACAGGAGGGCAGCGACGTTGTGCTTGCTCCAGTGGAACTCCTTGCGCAACAGCGAACCAAGCGACATCTCATATCACCTCCCGCCGGTCGTACGCGTACACAGGGTGTCAATTTGTCACGACGTGAATATAGCTTGTGGAAGCGGGTGTCTGACGACAGTTCTCGCTTCCTCGACGACCCCTATTGACCGGTCGAACCAATCAGCAACGGTGAACGACCTCAGGGCCGCAAGAATGGGTAAACCGTCTGAAAAATCGTCACTCAGCAGGGCTACAGGGCTTCGAGGACGTTCAGGAACCCACTGCCGTAAAACGCTTTGTCGTATTCGTCTGGGACGGTTGCGGCCCGAGTCAATGCGCGTTCGACCTGCTCAGCGTTATAGCTGGGATTGGCGCTTTTGACCAACGCTGCGGCACCGGCGACTTGCGGTGCGGCCATCGACGTGCCAGCAAGGTAGGCATACGGTGGGGTACCTTTGCCAAAGACGGCATCAGCCGTCGCTTGCGGGATTGCATTGAAGACGAGGTCGGGAACACCACCATCCTCAGGGATGTCGCCACCCGGCGCGCCAATCGTGATGGCGTTGGTGCCGAAGTTCGTGTAGCTCGCCGGCGCGAATCCCGGATTCTGTGGGTCAGCCGAGAGAAATCCAATCGAGGTCGTCGCCGACACCGAAACCGCCTGCGCACCTTCGTTGGGCAGGCTGATGAAGTTCTTGTCGTGTTGCAGGTCGGCGGCATCATTGCCTGCGGCGACCACCAGCAACGTTCCCTGACTGTTTGCGAAGGTCATGACGGAATTGAGCACTCTGCCGTAGAACTGCCCCAATCCCTGTCGTGGGATGGGATACGCTACCAGCGAGAGGTTGGCAGCGTCTGCCCCGATAGCAGCACTGTACACAATCGCTGCGAGGATGGTGCCGAAACTGGCACCCTCGCCCAACTGTTCGAATACCCGGCAATCGACGAGGTCTGTCTCTGGGGCACTTCCGATGACCCCTTCCCCATTGTCGTCGGCAGCGATGATTCCGCCCACGTGAGTGCCGTGGAACTGAATTCCCTGTGGTTCGTGAGTCCCGCCATCGCCGGTGAAATTCCGCGACAAACCGGCGTTCAACGAATCCTGGAAGTCGGGATGGCTTTCGGGAATCCCGGTGTCGATTACCGTTACGCGAGTCCCCTCGCCCTGGGTCTGTTGATGTACCTCCTTCAGATTCTGGATTTGCTTGTCCCACTGGAATTGATAGAACGGTTCATCGGTCGGTGATGGATGCTGGCTCCGTGGCTGGTTCACCGGCGGGTCGAACGTCAGCGTGATGTCCGGCGCAAAGTCGGCGATACCGTGGGTGCCCCGCAAGTCAGACTCGTCAGCGCGAACGACAGCGACGTCAACACCAGGCATCTCGTGGACGACGTCGAATCCCGAGAGTGGATTGTTCCCTCGGGTTATGACAAGATACCGATCGGTCGATTGGGCCGCTGTGACAGTGGTACCAGTCGCGATACCACCGAGGAGGGCACCACTCACCCTGAGAACGTGGCGTCTGGTGTGTGTTGACATCCCAAGTATTTTGTTAGTCTATCATCAGTTATACTTTTGCATTAAATGCAGAACCGCTGTAATAAGGGGCTCTGTAACATGTTGTATCCTCTGTTAGCGTTCCTAACTTTATCTACACTTGCTACTATTCTTGTCCGTTCAGCCATGGTGTGTGCTGAACCCGGCCTCTATCCTCATCAAGCAATAACTGACAGAGCTTCGATACAGTAACTCGGAGGTTCCGAGATAGAATGTGCTGACCGGTAGTGAGAGAGCAGGTCGTTACTCGTCTTGCTGGAAGCCATAGTCGGATGTGCTCGTAATAAACGTCGCTGAGAGACTTTTTTCACTCTAACGGGGAGGTGAGGGGGACGAATACCAATGTTCCCTGGTCTACCAAGTTACTCAGCTTTGCACGCTGAAGTAGGAGCGTGACGTAAGCGGTGGCAAGGACGAATGATGCCAATTACGAGCTTCTCCGACGCTAACGTGCAAAGCTGAGCTAGGAGAGTTGCTGGTAGCCTGTATCGGCACGCTCACGCTGTCGCTCGATAGCTTTGCGGCTGGCAAAGGTTCGCTCATTTTTCCCGTGCCACCACGTGACTGCGCGGAGTCGGTGAGCCAACTCGTCGTCAATTGCTTCGTGTTCAGCGAGATCCAGAATTTCCGTTTCACCAGCGCGCCTGATACTCGCAACTGTGTCGATGCCTGCCTCCGAGAGGCTATCCAGTTCACGCTCAGAGATATTGCGCCATCCGGCTAAGTTGGACGGAAGAGGCTCCGTTTCCAGTTTGATCGGGACAGTGATATCCCCGAATTCAGCGAACACGTCGTATTCGCTGTCATCTAACGCTGTGAGTGCCTGCTCGTACTGGTCTTTTGCCTGCCGGTAGTCACGATGGGCAGGCGTTCGCTCGTTTTGTGCGTGCTCGACGACGGCCGTCTGGAGAGAACTCTCCGCGTTTCCGAGTGGTGTGCGAACTGCCTCAATGGCCGTTTTGTATTCCTGTGCCTGCCGCAACTTCGCCCGTACCAGTTCGAGATCGTCCTCGATTTCCGTTGCTACCTCGGTTCCGACATCGGCTGCCTGTTTAGCGCGCTCAAGGGTCTTGACTACACCTTCGTACCTGCTGACAGCGTCTTTATACCTGCCATTCTCGTAGCTTCTGTCGCCCTTTGTAGTCTTCTGCATGGCTCGCCAGCGGAGAGTTTCTGGGTCGGATCTGTCGTTGTCAGTTGTTGTCTCTTCACTGTCCCTCTTTGTTTGCTGAAAAACGACACGAGTGACCAGAGAAAGCCCTCGAAAGACAGTCCGGAACAGAGTAGCGACCAGAGCGGCAAATCGCCGCGAGATGCTCCGCGTACTTGAGACGGTATCGACCTTCCGATAGCGTGCGAAGAAATACCAGAGAGGGTATATGCCGTAGCTGAAAATCGATAGGGCGCCGACAGTGAGCCAGTGTCGTTCCGTGACGTCGTCGAACTCTCTTGCTAGCGCCGCTTTGTCCTTGCTGATGAAATAGATAATTGAAACCGGGACGGTGTAGGTGAGTATGATGAGCACCCACGTTACGCCGGCAGCGACCGGATATGTCTGGAGTTCCAGCCTTGCACTTTGACCATTGCCTGCCAGGCGCAGAGTCCAAACGAGGAGACTGAGCACGAACCACCCCACCCACAAGCCGATGGCAGTCTTGATTCGATGCCAGTAGATGTCCCTATCGGCGTTGCTCATGTGGTTGATTATCCATTGCGTGAACATTTTCTCTTGGGTAGCCGGGATGGTGAGACTCCCGGCTATACGTCCGTGAACAGATTTGGCACAACGGGGTGCCAAAATCGTTCACGAAGTTATACCCAACAGTATGAGAAGAGCTGGTGTTGCGCATGTGGATTGCTCTGATACTGTCGGCCGTACGCGCGTGAAGATTTATTGACACCAACTCTCGGTACGATAGTTTATTACACAAAAAGCATGAGAGAACTGGTGAAAGGAAGGTCTAGCTGGTTCTGGAAGGCAATAAAAACCAGCGCCCCGAATACGAGAAGGGCGAACAGTAACAGTCCAACACCTTTGGCGAAAAAGCGAAGGATAGTTCTGGTCTCCGTCGTATCCGAGACGGTAAACGTCGTGTCACCGCTCCCGTCTCCGATAAACGCCCGTTCGTCAGCCAGAGACTCACCCTTGGTCGTCGCCTGCTGTTTCTCACCGAAGACGTGAACAGTGTCTCCCGGTTCGAGTCGGCCTTCGTACTTTCGAGTTCTGTGGCCGCCACTGACGCGCGTCGAATCGAGTGAGAGGGTTGCCCTGGTAGGGTCGACTGCTGCCTGTCCGGTGTCGTCACTGACGTAGAACGGTATCGAGTAACTCCCGCTGTCAACAGTGTCCCATTCCGTATGTGTGGTTCCGTCTTCGTCGTGTCGCTGTCGTTTTCGTTTCTTCTTGTACGTGTAAGCGAGACAGTCTGTCCCGGTGTATTTGGCTGAGGTCACTTCGTCAATCGGTTCGGCGTTGCCCTGGACTTCGACGATCCCGTCTTCAGTGTGGAGACTGCCTGCATCGATTGGCTCGTTCGACCAGATGTCTTGGGCCCGCTTGAGATTCTTGACTCCGGCATAAATCAGGTAGAGGCCCAGCCCAATCACGACGAGGACAACAACTCCAAGAAGGAGCTGGTCTTGGCTAAACGGCCCAATCGACTGTTGCAAAGCAACCGTCATCGTCTCCCACCAGCGAGGAATTTCCAGAAATGTGCCATGGTTTCAAAGCGCATGGTATGTTGGTTAACAGATCATTTGACAAGTACATTTTGTTTGTTTGCTAACCTGTATCGGGGAGTTCCTGCGGTACAGTCACGTTGGGCAAATTCGGTGGTCTGTAGATGGCAGAACTCATACGGATGCGACAGCGACAGAGAGAAATCCTTTTGCGTGGTTCGGTAAAAGAGCGAGTATGGACTGGCCTCACGACCCGGACGGTGAAGAGGGGAGCGAGGGACGGCGCAAGTACGGTCACGCTGTCCTCGCAAAGAAAGTCAACGAATCGGAGGATTTCCCTTTTACTGCCGGTGAATACGTCGAACAGTACGGCAACCACCCGGTACGCATCGACTACGAGACGGTCGTCAGCGTCGCGAAAATCTTCGAGGATATCGACGACAACGAAGAGTTCGAGGACTTCCCCGAGTTCCACAAGCGTCTCGGAAAGCAGATGCGCGAAGACGGGTACTGGCCGTACCGTCTCGAACACGCCTGATACTGTTGGGTATAACCTCGTGAACGATTCTGGCACCCCGTTGTGCCAAATCTGTTCACGGACGTATAGCCGGGAGTATGAGCGCACCTGACGTTGTGTCCTAAGAGGGGTTGTGCCCTCGGGTGCTGACTCCGTGAGCAGTGGAAACGACTGGATTTGTCGGTCGACAGGTCATCTGCCGTGTCCCTGTCGTAGCCGAGGGATTGGTTCATGTGAGCACACAACATACTTGTAGGAGACTTGCGAATTTTGGACTATGGCCACAGATTCACAGAACAACCTGGTTCCGGGCGTCGGATTGCCGCCAGAGGTTGTCGACGACATTCTCGCAGCGCCCCAGCGGCGGGCAATGCTGGAGTGTCTGGCAGACGCCGAGGACGGACTGGTGATGGACGACCTCGTGGCGTGTGTCCGCAACAGAGAGACAACCGACGACCGCACACGAAAAGAAGTGCGTACGGCATTGTACGACAACCACCTGCCGAGACTGACAGCCACGGGGCTTGTCTCCTACGACTCGATGCGCGAGCGAGTCACGCTGACCGCGCCGGCAATCGTCGACCAGCTGTCGACGTAGCCACCGGCGTCCGTATCCAAAGACAAAAAGTCGTGCGCTGCAAACGACTGGTATCGTGACGAACACGCAGGTCACGCACATCCAAATCGACAACTACGGCCCGTGGACGGTTACCCCGGAGCCGCGCCGCGAGGTCGACCTGCAAACGCTGCAGTCCCGGCTGTTTGCCGACCTCTCGCAACTGTTTGGCAACCGCGACGCCTACGTCTTCTTCTCGCGGTTCGACAACATGATCGCCGTCTCCAACGGCGTCGATATGGACGACCACGCACTCGTACAGGAATCGGTCGGCAACCGCTACCCGGTGACGATGAGCCTCAGTGTGGCATCTGGCCGCTCGCCGGTCAAGGCGCTTGGAACGGCGACCGAACAACTGCAGGAAGCCGGCAGCGCCCAAGACCAGCACCGTCGGGAGATACTGAAAGGTCGAACCATCGACGACCAGTTCCGGGACGACGACGACCTCCAGATTGCACACTTCGATGTCAACGACGCCACCGGCAAGTACACCGACGAACTCAACGAGTTCGACACCTTCATCCACATCGAACAGGGGTACGCCGAGTTGATGCAGTATATGCGGAATGCACACGACTCACTGTCCTTTTTCGTCGGTGGCGACAACGTCATCGCCGTCTGTCCCGACCTCGACGAGGCCGCCTACCAGGATGCTATCGGCCACGTCCGGGAGGCAGTCAGTGTCGACCTGAAAGTCGGCGTCGGTCGGGGGAAAACCGCCTCCGATGCAGGGATGGACGCAAAACACGCACTCGAACAGTGTCGCATCGACGGGACGGACGTCGAGATTGCGTTCTGAACCACCCAGACAGTCGGCCGACGCAGGACGGACAAGACCCAATTTTTGTCATAAGGTACAGGCAGTGTTAAGGGTACTGGAGATACCTTTTTCCCGATAGTGTGGGAACAATTCGCATATGAACTCGGACGTGACAGTGCGGGAGCTAATGAATCAAGAGTACGTCGGTGTGAGTGAGTCGGACGACCTTGTCGAAACCGTCGAGTTGCTCTTGCGCGAGGAAGCCGATACCGCTGTCGTACTGCGAGGGAGCGACCCCGTTGGCGTCGTTACGGAACGGGACGTGCTCGCGCTGTTGGTCGAAGGGCCTGACCCACAGACTGCAACTGTGGCAGATGCGATGACCGAGAGTCTGCCGACAGTCGAACCAGACCAGACGCTCGACGAGGCGGCCGACATGATGTCTGCCCGGTCGGCACGCCGACTCGTCGTCATCGACCGTGGTGAACTGCTGGGAATCATCACCGAACATGACCTCGTAGCCAGCCGCGTCGTTGAACCGGCCCGGGAGGACACAATTAGTGCCGACACGACACAACAGGCTGCCGACGCCGTGTTAGTCAACGAGGAGACGGACGACAGCTACCAGGAACAGAGCATCTGTGAGGTCTGTGGCTCGTTCGCGAGCGACCTGTCCTCGTTCAACGGCCAACTCGTCTGTGGTGACTGCCGGGATATCTGACGCGAAAGTCTTTGGCTGTCCCGCCATTCGTACCATTAGCAGATGGGAACTCCGGAGATTCGACCCGCAACGCGGGCAGAGGCCGACACACTTGTCGACCAGTGGGTCACACTCGCCGCCGGTCAACGCGAGTACGATTCACACATCAAAGCGGAGGAAAACCGAACGCATATCCGGGAGAGTATCATTCGACACATCGTCAACGAGACGATACTGGTCGCCGACGCCGACGACGATATCGTCGGCTTCGTGATGTTCGCCGTTGAGCACGGACGTTACGAGCAAGACAGCACACGCGGGTTCATCGAGAATCTCTACGTGCGAGACGACCGACGACGGGAACGAATCGGCTCGCGGCTCCTCGAACGAGCAGAACAACGGCTCACCGAACGCGACGTCGACACCATCGCGCTGGAAGTGATGGCCGGCAACGAATTGGCCCGGGAGTTCTACCGTGCGCGCGGGTTCACCCCCCATCGACTGGAGTTCGAACGGTCAGTCGAAAGCGATACGCACTCAAAGGGGGACGAATAACAGTCGGATGCGCCAGGGGAGCTTGGGTGGTCCAAGCACCCGACTTGTAATCGGGAGTTCAAGGGTTCAAATCCCTTCCCTGGCTTACACTAATTTGTTCAAAGCCAGTTTTAAATCCTGAGCAACGCGCTCAGGAGGTGCTGGCGTTATGACATCTCGCCTATCAGACGGCGAGGGTCGCGGTGCAGGCGGTCGGCAGGCAACCGCCAGGGCTATGACGCCGTCGTCACGGAGGTCATCGGGCCCCGAACCTGTCCCGAATTAACGTTTGGTGGCATCGCCGTTCTCGTCCCGGCGCGCAATCTCCTTGCTGTCTACGACACAACTCCAGATGGCAAGGAACTGGAGGAGTTGGTTGCCGTACCGACGACGGTGGTCGATTCACATCTCCGGGATAGTTGGTACCGGGTCGACCGCCACAAGAGAGCGGTCGCATAACTCTCTTGATCTGAGGTGGTCAGCGGTGGATGGGTCGGAATAACGTGGTTATCAGCGGAAGGTGCAGAGTGTCTGAGGACGGTAGAGGGCAACGTTCAGTCGCGGGGCAGTCACAACCACGACGAACTCTCGTGGGATTGAAGCCGAGAGGTTTGTCACTTATCCGCATACCCTCGGTCGACGAACAGTTGCCTATTCGGAAGGTCTACGACACCCTGACAGGGCCGTTCCCGAAGTAAGCAGAAGAGAGTCATAGCAGTGGCTCAGCATTGTATAAGAGACGGTGTAGGTCAGTCAGCGGCAACCACACGTGGAAACCACGTGGGCTGAAAGGTACTAGCTGACCGTGCCGTCTGCGTACGACTCTCTTTCACCGATACAAAACACCTCCGATACACCGAATGACCACGAATCGGCATCTCTGGACGATATATCGCGTGTCGGTGGAGTCTACTCGGGTTCCGGATGGAGTTCCAGGTCGGTCAGGAAGTTCCGCGCTTCTGCCTTCCCATCGGCGTAGAGGTCGCCGATGAACGACGCACGGCGGTTCATCCGTGACTTTTGAGTCTGTTCGCGGTAGAGGTCGATTGTCCGAATCGTTGTCTCGGTGACGGGCGCGTCTGTCAGTTTCCCATCCTCGGCCCACTCGTTGAGTTGCTCGAGAAACCGTCGTTCGTGTGTCACCGAGAGATTCTCGATGAGTTGCTGGGTTCGCTTGTCGATGGAATCCGCCGTTTTCGGGAGTTCGCTGGTCTCTTTTGGACTCAAACGGATAATCCAGAGTTCGTCGACCGGTTGGATTTCCTCGTCGAAAACCAGTTCTATCAGTGGTGGGTTCTGGGAGAGAAATCCGTCCCAGTAGTACTCGCCATCGATTTCGACTGCCTTGAACAGGTGTGGCACCGCTGCCGAGGCAACGACTGCGTCCGACGTGACCTCCGTATTCCGAAAGGTGACGAGATCCCCACTGAGCACGTTTGCGGCGCTGACGAACAGCGCGGGCGAGTCCGCGGTGGTGGCCAGCGTGTCAAACGCGTCGAAGTCGATATGCTCTGTCAGCGTCGATTCCAGTTGGTTTCGGCCCCAGTCACTGCCCGGATGCACGTACGGATTCCCGGAGGTGCTTCCGGCGTTTGCGTGCCGTGTCTTCAGTAACGTGAGTTCGTTCACCCAGCGCTCCCACCCGCTGGTGGCAGCGATATCGTTCCACAGGTCGGCCAGAACGTCTCCGGGTGTGAGGTCACTCGACGTGAGGCCGTACCACGCCGCGGTTGCGGAGACGGCACCGCCTGACGCACCACTGAGACCAACCACGTGATAGCGTGGCGGCAAATCAGTTAACAGACGGTCAAGCACACCAGCGGTGAACGCCGCGTGGCTCCCGCCACCCTGACACGCCACCGCAACCCTGCGCCGTGATCGAAGCCCTGTCAGGTCTCGGATTCGATTCGCGATGCGACGGAGAGGGGACACGGCTACCAGTATTCCGATGCCAGGTTTGGTCTTTGTGGCTCATTGCGACGACGACAGACTCTGCAATGAGGTGAGGAATTCGCCCCTTCTTTCTGGAAAACCCCGAGGGAACAGCGTTTCAACGGCTTATAGAGTGCCAAGGCGAATACCCTCGCCTTCCCGTGAGGGACAACTGTTCCGACAGGTCGGAACCGAAGACCGATCAGGCGGGGGATGAAGCCGACACGATGTGGACGAATCATCACACTGTCTGCCAGTTTTGAGTTTCCTACGAGAGTGTTTAAGAGGCCGTCACACGCGCCGCTGACGCGACTGGACAGGTACTCGCCGCTGCTGATACTCCCGGCTATACGTCCGTGAACAGATTTGGCACAACGGGGTGCCAGAATCGTTCACGAAGTTATACCCAACAGTATGACCAGATTCCTGTATTCGACTTCGGAACGCCATTGTACCCCCTCACCGTACGAGGTTGCAATGACCCTCTCGGAGCAGGCAGAGGAACGCCTTCGTGACCTCGTCGAACTCCAGCCGACGAAAAACGCCGAGTTGCAGTCCCGCTGGGAGATGGACAGTGGCAGTGAGGTACACTCCTATCTGGAGGACGAACTCAAGGAGTACTACTACCGAAACGAGGACAGCCTCATCTGTGCGACGCCGGAGGCAGAGGCAATCGCGGCCGGCGAAGACCCCGACACCTCACAGCGTACCGTCGACGTCACCGACTTCGAAGCCGAGACGATAGCGGTACTCCCCGGCCCAGACGACGACCCACAGAGCGTGGTCGCGACGCTGCACGCGCTACAAGAGGCGGGACACGACCCCGAGGTCGACGAGGTGCGCTCGACGTTACACGGCCTCGTCGACAAAGGGGCCGTCGAGCGCGTCCGGACGACGGTACCGACGTTTCGCCTGTCACTGGCACGCGAAAACCTGGTCATCGCGTAGCGACTTCCAGATTCTCACTCGCTATCGTCCGGTCGCATCCGACGCCGCTGTCGAGCCAGGAGTCGCTTGATTTCGCTGCCTGGCCCACCGTCGAGTGGCCACCCGCGCTGTCGCCAGGTCGGCGGCTCCGGCTCGAAGTGGTCACACGAGCCAGCACACTCTTTCTGTGTCTGGTGACAGCTCTTTGCACGGCAGTACGGCCGCGGGACGGCTTCTGTCGGCTGCAGTTCGAAGTGCCGGCAGTCCGGTCGCATCGAGTCGAGATATCCGCGCCAGCCCCGCTCGTAGGCGCGCTCGGCGATTTCGAGCCGCTTTCGGTTCTTCCACTCGGGGGAGACGTACTCGAAACGAGCGGCTGATGCGTCGTTTGCTCCGCCCGATGGTCGCTCCGTGATTCGGGTTCCTGGCTCCTCGACCGCCAGTTGACGCGGTTCCCACGTCACTTCGACGGCGTCTGCGCCGCGGGTTCCGGGGTCGACGGCGAGGATACCGGCCTCGACCGGAATCTCCTCGAAGAAGGCCGGTGTGACAGATTCGTCGGTCGTCTCCGTAGCGACCCAGACTTCGTCGGCAAGTGAAAGTGCAACGTCCCGTTCGAGTTGTGGCGTGAGTGTCCGGGCGGCGCTGGCTTCGAGGTCGGGTTTGTTCTCGATTGCGACGAGACGTTCGACCCAGTCCGGGTACGCCCACTTCCGGCGGAGTTCGATACGGTTGCCCTGGGTTCGGGTTTCGACGACGCCGCGGTCAGCAGCGCGGTGGACGGCCTCCCGGACGTATCGCCAGGGGTAACCGGGGTCTGGGAGTGCGTCGCGGTACCATGCCCACTCTGGGGGTGCGTTGCGGACGACGTGCAGGAGGTCACTGTCCAGTGCGTCGGTACCAAAATTCGCCCGCGCGGCGAGTCCAGCGGGGTTGCACTCGACGACGAGGGTGTCCCAGCGTCGGCGTTTAATTCCGAGTTGTCGTGCGACGATGACGGGGCGCTGTTGCCGTCTCGTCGCCGACCAGTGTCTCTCCGCCCACTGGCAGACCTGCAGTTCGAACGCGAACTCCGAGTCCACGCCGGGAGTGGTCGCCCGCTGGAAAAGAAGCTATCGCTGTTTCTCAACCCTTTTATCCGTGAAATACCACCACTACAGTATGAGCGAGCAGGACGCGACGGAACCGGACGCGGCGTCGGATACCGACGAGGCGTCGACTGCCGAAGAGGCCGCGACTGCCGACGGTGAGTCTGCAGAGGCAGACCTCGACGACATCGCTGCCGAACCCGAGGGAGACATCGAGTCGCTGCTTGAGGACATCGCGACAGAGGAGCAGGACGTCGACGACGCACTCCGTGAACGTGTCGAGGAGTCCGACTCCGACGAACTGGCACACGAACTCGCAGCGTTGCGCGACCGCATCGAGACGCTGGAAGGTGTCGTCGAGGAACAGGACGAGGAAATCGACGACCTCACCTCCCGTCTCAAGCGCAAGCAGGCAGAGTTCCAGAACTACAAGAAACGCCAGAAAAAGCGGATGGAGGAGGAAAAACAGCGCGCGACCGAAGACCTCGTCGCCCGACTCGTGGACGTTCGGGACAACCTCCAGCGGGCACTCGACCAGGAGGAAGACGCGGACATCCGCCCCGGCGTCGAATCGACGCTGCGGCAGTTCGACGACGAACTCGACAGAGAGAACGTCGAGCGCATCGACCCGGAACTGGGAGACGATGTCGACCCCAAGCGACACGAGGCGCTGGCAACTATCGCGTCCGACCAGCCCGAGGATACCGTCGCAAAGGTACACCGACCGGGGTACGAGATGGCAGAGAAGGTCATCCGCACGGCGCAGGTCGTCATCAGTGACGGCTCAGAACACGACGAATAGGCTTCTGTTCCAAAGCTTTCCTTTGTCAGCCGTCCTTACGGGACTGTATGAGCGATGCGACACTCGTCTACGACGACGACTGTGGCTTCTGTACCTGGTGTGCACAGTACATTGCAGACCGTTCGGATATCTCCCTCGTGGGATTCTCGGAACTCGACGAGGAGACACGTGACCGGTTGCCGGCGGACTACGAGGAGTGCGCACACCTCCTCACAGACGGTGAAGTGTACTCCTGTGGCGAGTCCATCGAACAGGCGATCCTCGAGTCTGACCTGGGTGAAGATTTCGCGTCTTACGTGGACTTCGCTCGCGGCTTCGAGGAGTACGACACGCTTCGAGAGAAGGCCTACCGGGCGGTTGCCGACCGGCGTGACTTTTTCGGCGAGTTTCTCTCCGCAGACTCGGCCCGCAGTGAGGAGTCGTCCTGACGGTCACTCCCCGGGGAGGTCGTAGGACTCGAAGTACTGGTGAACCATCTCGTGGTGGCGCTCGTCCGGTTTCTCGATGAACTCTGCTGCGGTGTGCTGGTCGTCGAGCGAGAGGTCGAACTCGGGGTCGGCCGGGTGGACACGGTAAACGATGTTGACCGTGTGACGCGAGACATCCTCACTGGGTGCACTCTCCGCCCAGAAGTGTTCCTCGACACCGAGCATTCCGTCGACGGTCACATCGATTCCCAGCTCTTCGGTGCCGACTCGGCACGCGGCAGCTGACAGCGCTTCGCCTTTGTAGAGGCGGCTACCGGGCCAGAACCACTCGTCTTTGACGGGTCTATTCGCCCGTTTGGCGACGAGGACGCGTCCGTCGTGAACCAGGACAACTTCGACACAGACCTGTGGCATCCGTTCGAGAAACGACGTGAACAACTCCGATTCGATGTAGTCGTCGACTGTCTCCATACAGCCGCTGGGTTCGACCGAGATATAGACACGGCGGAATCCACCGGGTCGGAGACACCGAGACGAGCGGTCTGTTTGCGGTCAACTTATAGGATGTGGTCGGTGGAATCGCGTCTGGGCAAAACCGCCGGCAGTGGCCGTGACAGCCGGAGACAAGGTCTGCCGTATCTAGCAACTTTTAACCGGCGCAGACGGCTATAGGTCGACAAGAATGGCGAGCAACAAGATTCTGGGTATCGACCTCGGAACCACGAACAGCGCGTTCGCGGTCATGGAGGGCGGCGACCCCGAAATCATCGTCAACAGTGAGGGCGAGCGCACGACACCCTCGGCTGTTGCGTTCAACGACGGCGAGCAGCTAGTGGGGAAACCGGCGAAAAACCAGGCAGTACAGAACCCCGAGAACACCATCGAGTCCATCAAGCGCCACATGGGAGAGGACGATTACAGCGTCGAGATGGACGGGGAGGAGTACACCCCCGAGCAGGTCTCGGCGATGATTCTCCAGAAAATCAAACGCGACGCCGAGGACTATCTCGGCGACGACATCGAGAAGGCAGTCATCACCGTCCCCGCCTACTTCTCCGACCGCCAGCGCCAGGCCACCA
>CAZFOF010000019.1:0-16489 GCA_964520265.1 uncultured Halobacteriales archaeon
GGTCGTAGAAGTGCTCCATGTCGACGACCAGGTCTTTGGTGACTTCCTGGTGGGGCAGTGGCTCGATGCGGATGGGGTCGTCGAGGTCGCCCAGCTGGGTCTTGCACCCCAGGCGCTGCTTGCCGTTGACGAAGAGTGCATCCGAGCCACAGACTGCCTGCCGGCAGGAGTGACGGAACGTCAGTGAGGAGTCGTACTTGTCACGCGCGTAGATGAGCGCGTCGAGGATGGTCATCCCCTTGTGGTAGGGCACGACGAAGTCGTCGAAACGGGGTTCCTGCTTGCCCTCGACCTCGGGGTCGTAGCGGAATATCTTCAGGCGGCGCGTCTGCTCTGACTCGTCGAGTTCGGCCTCGACGCGACGCTCGCGCTCGGCGGCCCGTTCCCGCTTGAGCTCTCGTCGCCGCTCGCCGGGTGATTCCTCGACGCTCTCTTCGGCTTCTTCGGATTCGGTCTTCTGTTGTTCGATGGTACTCATATGTTACACCAGATTTGTCATTGCGATTGCGACGCGAGTCCCCTGGACGACCAACAGCAGGCCGGCGACGGCCAGGATGCCGCCGACGGCTTGCTTTTGGGTGCCCTTGATGCCCATGTTGACCAGGGCGTTGTAGACGCCGTTGACGCCGTGGAACGTCGCGGTCACCAGGAACAGCCACATCGTCGCGAAGTAGCCGACCTGACTCATCCGTGCCTGGGTTCCCAGGAAGGACACCTCGGCGGCGTGGTTCACGAAGTGCAACAGCACGAAGTGGAAGGCGAGGACGCCGATCAGGAAGACAGCAGTCAGTCGCTGGAACAGCCAGCGGCGTCCACCGCGCTTGAACGAGGAGTAGTGCTCTGCCATCAGAGTGCACCTCCGAGGAACGTCGGGATACTTGCGACGACGATAGCTCCCGTCAGCAGGAGTGACGCGTAGAAACTCTTGTCCTGCACCGTCAGTCCAAGTCCCAGGTCGACGAAGAGCAGTCGGATGCCGTTCATGATGTGGAACACGGCCACTGCCAGCAGGCCGACTTCGAGGAACCGCACCACGAGCAGGTCCTCGAGTCCACGGAGTGTGCTCGTATAGAGGTCTGTCTGGCCCGCGACTGCACTACTCGCGGGGTCGACGCCGATTGACGTACTCAACACGGCGATGTGCGTAAAGAGGTAGCCGATAAGCACCCAGCCAGTGAATTTGTGGAAAATCCAGGCCCACATTCCGGCCGAGAACTCTCGCCACCGTCCGAAATCTTCGACGGTGCCTCGTTCGTACGATTGGCTCATATGTCGGACCTTAGCGTGCGGGCAAATAGTAGTTACTACACGCGCCCGAGAAGGAATCACATATCCCACTTTACCACACCCACACTGCGACGAAACCGGTCAGTTTCACCCGTACTTGCCTGCACCAGCACCGAGAGACGACCCACGTTCCCGCTCCTCTCGCGTGCCGCGCTCGCACGCGACCTACGCGCGGGGGAACAACAACCGCGAGTCCATCGTCATCACCGTCTCTCCGTCGTCGGTGTGTGTGGTGACGGCTGCCAGCACGACACCGCGGTCATCGTCCCAGACATCTTTTCCCGTCACTTCTATCTCGACGCCGAGTACGTCGCCGGGTTTAACCGGTGTCGTCCAGCGCAGTCCGTCCAGCCCGGGTGAGCCAAGCGCGCCGGAGTCACTGAGATAGTTGTCGACGAGCATCCGCATCGTCATCGCGGCGGTGTGCCAGCCGCTTGCGACCAGCGACCCGAACATCGACTCCTCTGCCGTCTCTGGGTCGGTGTGGAAGGGCTGTGGGTCGTACTGTTCGGCAAAGGTGATGATTTCCTCGCGTGTCACCTCGTATGCGCCAAACTCGAACGTATCGCTGACAGTCACGTCTTCGAAGGTCTCGTGCATACGGACTGAAACGCGCCGAATGTCAAAAAGAGGGTGGCGTGTCTACTCGCTGGTCTGGTTGCCGAGCCAACTCTGGAAGTCGTCCTGTGTCATCGTCTCCACCGTACCGAGCATCTGTGAGTGGCTGACGCCACAGTACTCCGCACAGTAGAGCTGGTGTTCCTTGCCGGGCTCCTGAACTGTCGTTATGAGCGTGTTGTACTGCCCGGGGAAGGCGTCGGATTTCAGCCCCATGGTGGGGACGTGGAAGGCGTGGAGCCAGTCGCTTGAGGTGATGTTCAACTCGACCGGTCTATCGGTCGGTAACACCAGTGGCTCGTCACTCGCGGACTGTTTGGTCACGCTCGCGTCGACACCGGCAATTTCCTGTACCGTCTCGTTGGGGTACTCGTACGTCCAGGCGTAGCGCTGGGCGGTCACCTGAATCTCGATTGGGTCTTGCTCGGCATCGAGTTCCTGTGTCGAACTGGCTGTGACCGCGGGTTCTGCCAACACGGTGTAAGCACCGATGCCGACAGCGACGAGGATGACGGCTGTCGCAACCGTCCACGTAATCTCCAGCCGGCGATTCTCTTTGGTCGGCTGTGGCTCGTCGTTTTTGCGGTATTTCCAGACCGTGTAGATGAGAATTCCCTCGACCAGCACCGCAATCGGGACGGCCAGGTACAGGAGCCACGTGTTGAGGCCCCAGATGAGTTCCTCCGTGGTCGTGTCAGACGTCGACTGGGCGAGCGCCGGGTCGGCAACGACCGCGAGAAGCACTGCCCCAAACAGCGCAACAAGGCCGGCACGTCGTGTATTCATACGTAGGAAGGATTTAGAATTTCCCGCATAAATAGCTACTGTCTTGTGAGATTGCCCGCATCACACGGGGTATTAAAATGGCGCGCGAGCGGTCGACTCCTACCTGCGACGACCGACCAACGCGAGTGCCAGCGCTGCCACCAGTGCCACCACGACAGTAAAGCCCGGCCCGCTCTCGCCGGGTGTCTCAGTCGCGGTCTGGGTGTTCTCTGCTGTCTCGGTCGTAGCATTCGCGGTCTGCGTTGCTGTCTCCGTTTGCTGGGTGAACGCCTCTGGATGGAAGGCTTCGGCCATCCGCTGGAGTGGAATCGTACTCCGGGGGCCAGCCTGGTTCAGATAGTTCGGGTTCACACGGAGTATCTGGTCTTCCGTGATTGCCGTCGTGGTGTTGACCGCGTCGTTGGCCGGCAGTGCTCGGCCTTCGGGGATGACAATCCAGTCGGTGGTCTGGTTGACGATAACTTCCGAGCTGATTGTATCGTATCCCGAGATGCCGGCCGAAGCGGCGATGTTCTCACCGCCGGCGGCCGTGATGAGTTCGTGGATGTAGGTGCCGTTGCCCGTGGTGAATCCGCCACCGAGTGCGTAGAGGACTTTGGGCGGTTCCCGGTCGGAGACGTTCGACCGAATCGATTCCACCGTCGACCGCATCTCGTCCGTGCGTGCCTGCGCACCCTCGCAGGCTCCGGTGAGATGTCCGGTCAGTAGCGTCTTCTGGTAGACGTCGTCCAGCGAGCCAGCCAACTCGAAGTAGTAGACTGTCTGACCCGCGTTGCGGAGACTCTCGACGGTTCCGTTGTCCGTGATGTTCGGTGCCAGCACGACATCTGCACTGAGGTTGACGACCGTCTCCTGGAGGACTGTTGATTGCTCTCCAGCGACGTTCGTCTTGTTATCGGTTCCGTTCAGATAACTCGTGAAGGCGTTTTTTGGCATCCCCACGACCTTGTCCTGTGCGCCGATTTCCCACATGGTCTGTGCGGCGCTGGGTTGCAGGACGACGACACTCGTCGGCTCTTCTTCGATGGTCACGTTGGTGCCGGAGGCATCGGTCACGGTCACCGGGAACGAACAGTCATCGCTCTCTGCGTGACTGGCCGTCGCCGGCCCGATACCTGCGACGACGAAACTCACGACGACGAGTGCTGCTAGTAGTGTTCGTTTCATGGTGCGCCCTCAGAGACTATACAATAAATATTTACCTAAAGCAAACGGGTTTTCTTTATGATGACTGTCCGCTCACGGGTGACACTCTGGTCTGTGGGGCTTGTGGCCCTGCTTTGTCTGTCGGTTCTCGTGAGTGCGACGATTGGGCCGGTCAAACTCGGACTCGACACGGTTGCGCTGGCGAGTCTCAACGCGGTGGGGATTCCGGTGGGCGGCTCGATTCGCTTTGCCACCGCGAGTCTGTCAGGGCTCTCGTTTCCTGTTCCGATTATCGATGTCGCCTACGCCTATCCCTTCGAGTTCAGTGTCTCGACGCGTGCGGAGACCATCGTTCGTCAACTCCGATTACCTCGCATTGTCCTCGCCGCCGTCGTCGGCTTTTCACTTGCCGCTGCCGGAGCCGTGATGCAGGGCTTTTTCAGGAATCCCATGGCCGACCCCTCCATCATCGGTGTCTCCACCGGTGCGGCCGTCGGTGCCGTCGCCACCATTGCTTTCCCGCTTGCGTTGCCGTTTGGCCTCCAGACGGCGGCGTTCATCGGCGCAGTCGTGACGGCGTTTGCCGTCTATCTCATCGCGACTGAGAACGGCCGGACGCCCGTTGCCACGCTGTTGCTCGCGGGTGTCGCGGTGCAAGCGTTGCTCGGTGCCGTCATCTCGTTTTTGCTCCTCCAGACCGGTGAGAGCCTCGACCAGGCGGTCTACTGGCTGATGGGCCATCTCCACAACAGTCAGTGGGCCGATGTCGAGGTAACCCTCCCGCTGGCGTTGCTTGCATTCGGCGTGTTACTCGCGTACACGCGCGATTTGAACGTCATGCTGCTCGGTGAGGAAGACGCCAGCGCCGTCGGTATCGAGGTCGAACGCACCAAGCGGATTCTCCTTGCAGTCTCCAGTATCATCACCGCCGCGGCAGTCGCCGTCGCCGGTGTCATCGGCTTCGTCGGACTGGTCATCCCCCACATCATGCGACTGGTCGTCGGCCCCGACCACCGCCTGTTGTTGCCGACCAGCGCGCTCGCGGGTGCCTCCTTTCTCGTCATCACCGACACCGTTGCACGCGCCGGCGCAGCCGAACTGCCCGTCGGTATCATCACCGCAGCGCTCGGTGCGCCGTTTTTCCTCTACTTGCTCCGTCGACGGGAGGTGCACGCGCTGTGATTCGCGCCAGTGACGTGTCGCTGTCGTTCGGGTCGATGGACGTTCTCGACGGCGTCGACCTGACGGTCACCGACGGCGAGTTGGTCGGTCTCGTCGGCCCCAACGGTGCGGGAAAGACGACCTTACTGCGCATCATCAACGGCATCCTCGAAGCAGACAGCGGTACCGTGACACTGGACGGCGACAGCATCTCGGAACTCTCCTCGAAGGCTGTCAGCCGTCGGGTGGCGACAGTGCCACAGGACACGCAGATTGGCTTTGCCTTCACCGCCGAGCAAATCGTCGAGATGGGACGGACGCCACACCGCTCGCGACTGGACTGGACGGACGACGACGAACCCGTCCGCGCGGCGATGGAGCGCACCGACGCCCTCAGGTTCCGTGACCGCCCTATCGACGACCTGAGTGGCGGCGAGCGCCAGCGGGTACTGCTCGCGCGTGCACTCGCACAGGATACGCCCGCGCTCGTGCTCGACGAACCGACTGCGAGTCTGGACATCAACCACCAGGTTCGCGTCCTCGAAACTGTCCGCGAACTGGTCGACGGTGGTCGGGCAGCCCTCGCTGCGATTCACGACCTCGACCTCGCAGCGCGGTACTGCGACCGTCTGCTTTTGCTCTCAGACGGTGCGATTCGAGCGGCCGGCAGTCCGGCGGCGGTGCTCGACGACCCCGCGCTCGAAGACGCCTTCGGGACGCGAACGGCGGTCTCACACAACCCGACGACGGGAACACCGACGGTCGCTGCCGTCGCCGACAGTGACGACCGCGAGGAGCACGTCCACGTCGTGGGCGGCGGGTCGGTCGCTTCGCGTGCGGTCGGACAACTCTGGCGGGCCGGCTACACGGTGACACTGGGCGTAGTCAGCGAGGGCGACGTAGCCGCAGAGACGGCGTCCCGCCTCGGTATCGAGACTGTCACAGCACCGCCGTTCGATGCGCTGCCGGCGGCGAGTCGAGAGCAGGCGATAGCGGCTATCGACCGGGCGGACGTGGTCGTGACGACCGGCGGCCCCGGCAGCGAGACGGTTACATCAGCCGTCGATGCACACCCACGGGTCGTCTCTGTCGAGACTGGCGAACCAACCCAGTTCGGGGCTGAGACAATCCACGAGGCCGTCGAAGAGACGCTGATGAAGGAGCCAGCCACAGCCGACGACTGAGAACTGCCATCGGGGGGCGAAAATCGCGTGCCGTTACCGGTCTAAAAGCACACAATCTAAGTATGCAGGCCCGAAGTATTGCGTATGTTCAAGAGCCGAGCGCGCTCGCGGACGACGGGGTTGCTCTCGGCGGCCGCGGTCGGTGTCTATCTTCTGGTCGTTGCGGGTGCGACCGCCAGTCTCGCCGATGCGGCCTCCGCCTGTTCGACGTGGCCGACCTGTCATGGGCCGTTGTTCGAGACCACCACGCTGGTGGCGCTCGGCCACCGCCTGCTCGCGGCTGTCGTCGGTCTCCTCGTCATCGGCGCGACAGTTTCCGTACTGCGGAGTGAGACCACCCGGCGGGTTCGTCTCGCCACGCTGTTTGCGCTTGCGTTGTTCCCGATTCAGGTCGGTTTCGGAGCCCTGTTGGCGACGTCGGCGGGCGCGACGCCACTGCCCGGTATCCACCTGTTGGCCGCGGTCACCATCTTCGGGACGCTCGTACTCGCACTCGCCTGGCATCTCGAATCGACGACAGGCGGTGACGACGACGTGTACAACACCGCGCCGACACCGGCCACGGAACTCGCAGCCGAACCCGACGACGACACGAACCCACCGCAGACGCCACTTTCTGCACGTCCGCTTGCGACGCGCGTGAAAGCCCGACTCTTTGCGTACTTCCGGCTGATGAAGCCGCGGCTGATGTGGTTGCTGTGTCTGGTCGCCGCCGCAGGGATGGCGCTCAACGCCGGTGACGCTCTCAGGATTCGAACTATCGCGCTGACGCTGGGTGGGGGCGTTCTCGCCATCGGTGCCAGCGGCACCTTCAATCACGTGCTCGAACGCGAACGCGACAAGCGGATGTCACGCACCAGCGACCGCCCCCTCGCGACCCACGAAATCCCGAAGGGGAACGCAGTCGTCTTCGGTATCGGACTGGCGGCGCTGTCGCTGGCGGTGTTCTGGCAGGTCAACGTCCTCGCCGCGGCGCTGGGACTCGTCGCTATCCTCTTCTACAGCATCGTCTACACCCTCGTTCTGAAGCCCAACACCGTCCAGAACACTGTCATCGGTGGCGCAGCGGGCGCACTCCCCGCCCTCATCGGCTGGGCGGCGGTGACCGGTGACATCGGCGTCCCCGGACTCGTGCTGGCAGGTGTCATCTTCGTCTGGACGCCAGCCCACTTCTACAATCTCGCACTCGCCTACAAGGACGACTACGAGGCCGGTGGCTTCCCGATGATGCCCGTCGTCCGCGGCGAGACGGAGACGCGCAAACACATTATGCTCTGGCTGGGCGCGACGCTTGCGATGACCGGCGGACTCATCTGGGTGACCAGTCTGGGCTGGCTGACCGCTGTGGCGACGGCACTCGTCGGTATCGTCTTCCTGTGGGCTGTTGTCCGCCTCCACCGCGAACAGACCGAAGCGGCCGCATTCCGGGCATTCCACGCCTCCAACGCCTACCTCGGCGTGTTGCTCGTCACCATCGTCGTCGATGCACTGGCGGTATGAGCACCATCGACATCTCCGACCGCCTCCAGCCAAGCGGTGAGACGCTCGCGTGGGTCGCGCTCGTTCTCACGACAGAGTTCCTGCTACTCGCGGGCTACGTCGTCGGACTCGACGTGCAGGTTCGCGACTGGACGCTGTTTCTCGTTCCCTTCGTCTGGATAAACGTCGCCCTCTGGGCCATCGTTCGGACGACGCCCGCGACAGCTTCCACCCGGAAACGATACGTGGCGGCCGCGCTGGCCGGTGGATATTTTCTGGTGCTCGCGTACTTCGGTGGCTTGGTCGGCCCCGGTGCGGGTGGGTCAGTCACTAGCTTCAGCGTCGAGTTGTGGGACATCCCGCCGGGCTGGAGTCCCGCAGTCCTCTACAACGGGTCGGCGCTGACGCTGTCGTTGCTCCCCTACAAGGTACTCGGCTATCTCTCGCTGGCGTATCTCGTCTACGCGACGGCACTCGACGCCAGCAACGCACTCGTCGGTGGCATCGTTGGCCTGTTCTCGTGTGTCTCCTGTTCGTTCCCGATTATCGCCGGTATCGTCACGGGCATCGTCGGCAGCGGCGGCGCACTGGCGGTGCTGGCGACGGAGTCAGGCTATCAGCTCTCGACAGTCGTCTTCGTCGTCACCGTCGCGCTGTTATACTGGCGGCCGACCATCGACAGCGTTGTCGGGCGACTCGCCAGCCCGTCCTCGCGCCGATAGGTTGTTCACGACCACGGGCCAAGGAACGGATATGACGAGCGTCGAAATCGAATACTGCGTTCCGTGTGGGTTCAGACAACAGGCACTCGACGTCGAACAGGCGATTCTCACCGCGCTCGAACGCGAACTCGACGAGCTATCACTGGTGATGGGCGACCACGGCGTCTTCCGTGTCTCCGTCGACGGCGACACCGTCTACGACAAGGCCGACGACGAGTTCGATGTCGACGATATCGTCAGAGAAGTTCGCGAACAGGTCTGATCGTCGTCAGGTATTCCTCGGTTGCGCTCCTATCTCACATATGAACAATGCAGACCGATTCATGTTCTACGCCGTCATGCTGGTGTTTGCGTTGATCATCGGTGGCTTTCTGCTGGCGGTGTTTCTGGACTGATACGGACTGCTGTACGTCAGTGCCGGACTGACCGCGCGAAGGCGTGCGGTCGTCCCGGAACACAGGTACAGCAATCCGTATGAAACACTCAGCAGAGTCGACCGTCGCGAGCACGAAAGACCGCATCGAACGTACTTTGTCCGCTGGTGCCCGACGGTGAGATATGCCAGCCATCCGTGCCGAGAACGTCGCACGCCGGTACGACGAGACGGTCGCACTCGATGGCGTCTCACTGTCGGTCGCCGAAGGTGAGGTGTTCGCACTCGTCGGCCCGAACGGGGCCGGCAAGACCACACTCGTCCGCGCGCTGACCGGCACCACTGACGCCGAGGGCACTGTCGAGGTGTTCGGCCAGTCCCCACGGTCGGTCGACCGCGAGCGCATCGGCCTGCTTCCCCAGGATTTCACGCCAGCGGAGCGTCTGACCGCCCGCGAACTCGTCGCCTACTACGGCGGCCTCTACGAGACGGCTCGCGACCCGGCGAGCGTCCTCGAAGACGTTGGCATGGCCGACGACGCCGATACGCACTACGAGAATCTCTCCGGCGGCCAGCAACGCCGTACCTGTGTTGCGACGGCACTGGTCAACGACCCCGATTTGCTCGTGTTAGATGAACCGACCACCGGTATCGACCCCGCGGGTCGGCGCGCGCTGTGGCAGTTACTCGAAGAACTGGCTGCTGCCGGGACGACT
This sequence comes from uncultured Halobacteriales archaeon, assembly GCA_964520265.1. GTDB lineage: Archaea > Halobacteriota > Halobacteria > Halobacteriales > Haloarculaceae > Salinibaculum. The sequence continues at coordinate 9,473 of CAZFOF010000019.1, forward strand.
GTCTTCCTGACGACCCACTATATGAAGGAAGCAGAGCGCCTGGCCGACCACGTCGGACTGCTCGCAGACGGGCGTCTGGTCGCAGTCGACAGTCCACGCTCGCTCGTCGAGACCCACGGCGGCGATAGCCTTCTGCGCGTGACCGGCGAGATAGACGAGAGCGTCACCGACCGACTGGAGTATCCGGCGGCAGTGAGCGACGGAATACTGACAGTGCGTGACGTCCCGCCGGAGGCAATCGGTGCTGTCGTCGATATTCTCACCGACGCCGGTATCGCGTACGACTCGCTGACCTGGACGGAACCCGACCTCGAAGAGGTGTATCTCGAACTCACCGGCCAGGAAGTCACTGCGGGCGGCCAGTCAATCGAGCGTCAGAGCGTCACCGGGTCGGCACACGAGCAGACAGAGGCGGAGGTTTCGAGATGACACGTCTGGGCCGCATCAGTGCCGAGACCAGCGCGGCAACGCGGGCGTTTCTCCGCCGCCGGACTGCGGTCTTCTTCACCTTCTTCTTCCCGGTCATCATCGTCGTCATCTTCGGCGTGTTGATACAGACACAGCCGACGGGCGGTGGTATCTTCGCGGAGCCACCGGGCTGGTATCTCCCCGGATATCTCGCCGTGGTCGTCCTCTTCACGCCGCTGTCGCGAATCGGGAGCGAGGTGGCACGCCATCGCGACGGCAACCGCTTCGAGAAGTTGGCGACGACGCCGCTTTCCCGTGCTGAGTGGCTACTCGCACAGACGCTGGTCAACGTCGTCGTCATCGGTCTCGCCGGACTGGTGTTGCTCGGGTTGCTCGTTGTCGCCACGGACGCCTCGATTGCGATGACCGCGGAGACTGCGTTGCTCGTGCCCTTTGTCGCACTCGGCGTGGCGCTGTTCTGTGGCATCGGTGCGATGCTCGGCAGCTATGCCGACTCTCAGGACGGTGTCATCGCAGCGAGCAACGGCATCGCGATACCACTCCTGTTTCTCTCGGAGACGTTCGTCGCGCCGACGATGCTGCCGGCGTGGCTGCCGACAGAACTCTCGCCGCTGACGTACTTCGCTCGGGGCGTGCGCGAGGTGACGTATACGCCGCCGTCTGACGCAGCAGCCGTCGCTCCCGACGGAGTGGCCGCGTCTCTCGGCGGTACCGGTTATCTTGCGGTCGTCGCGGGACTGGCGGTTCTCGCCTTCGCTATCGGCGCGCGGGCGCTCCCGACGACAGACTGAGCCGACCCGGCTGTCACTCGCCGACCGCTTCGATGAGTGCGGTCAGGTTCAGGTGACCGGCCCCGTGGAACGTCTGGCCGAGGTCGTCAGCCGAGTCGCTGATGAGAGACTCGACTTCCGTGACTGTGGCATCCGGACGGAGCGAGCGAACCAGCGCGACAGCACCGGTGACTTGCGGTGCGGCCATGGAGGTGCCGGCTTTCCAGCCGTAGCCAGCCTCGGTTATCTCTCCGGCATCGTTCGTCGAGAACACAGTCGAGAACACGAGGTCGTACTGCCAGTTGACGCCGGTGTCGATGACTGCGACGCGACTGCCGTCTCCCTTCGTCTCTGGATGCACGTCGTCAGCGAGTTCCTGTGCCAGTTTGTCCCACTGGAACTGGCGGGGCAATCTCGTCTTCTTCGGTTTCCTCTTCCTCTTCGACCGGGCCGGCCCCGTCGTCGGTTTCACTGTCTGCGGTCGGCGTCACGGACAGTCCGTGTTGTTGCATCTCGATGTCTGGAACCGTCGAGTTCGCACCGGGAACTGCGTCCGGGTTCCCCCGCGCAGCGAGGACGTCGATTTCCGAGATGTCGTGGACGACCTCCACGCTGTCCGGAACGTCCGCCCGGTCGATCTCGCGCAGGTCGATGAGGAATCGCTGGGAGTCGGTCGCGTCACTACCGCTTGCGGTGCCGAGACTCATCGTCACGCCGCCGAGCACGCTACCTGTGAGGGCCATGAAGCGTCGTCATATGGCCGAGACACCAGCAAATATAGTGAAATTTCAGCCGTCGTCTGGGGGCTCTTCGCTTTCCTCGGGAGTGTCGGTGTCCTCCGCTGCAGCCTCCATCTGTGCGACGGGGTCGAACGTGACGATGCCCTCGCCGGCCGTGTACTCGTAGACCTCCCACTCGGGGAAGGTGAGAACGCCGCTCATCTTCCGCACCCGGAGTTGTTTGATGAGCGCGCCCTCGATGATGTCCTCGTTGAGACGCATCTCGATGAGGCCGTCGACGATGTAGCCCATATCGTGTGGGAACGCTTCACCGTCGTTCGTGACGGTGGCACCCGCGAAGATGGGGATGAATCGGCCCTTGCAGACGTCGGCGCGGACGTCTTTGAGAAAGCGGTAGGCCTGGACTGGCTGGACGAGCGACCCAAGTTCTGTCAGCGAGTCGATGATGACGATGCCGTGTTCTTCGTCGGCGACCTTCTCCAGTGTGGTGTCGAGGCGGTTCTGGAGTTGTGCCATATCGGAGGGGTCACGAACTGTCGTCGTCGCCTCCTGTACCACGTCACGGATGTGCGTGTTCCAGGTGTTCATCCGTTCGTACATCCGTTGCCGGTCGTCGACGCGGTAGGTGAAACAGTCGAGAATCTGCAGGTCGCCCCGTTCCAGCGACGGCAGGACGTTCCACTCCAGCGTGACGAACTCCTGTACCACGGAGACGGGCGGTTCGAGAAAGCTCACGTACACCACGGGTTCACCGCGCTGGAGCGCCCGCCAGACGAGTTCGGCCTGTACCGCCTCCGTGCGCGTCCCCGCGAGGTCGGTCAGCATGACGAAGGAGTTCCGCGAGATGCCCTGCGGGAGACTCGAATCCAGCACGGACACTCCGGTATCGAACCGGCGAAAGCCGTGGAACTCCGTGAAGACCCGGTCACCAGTCTCGACGGCTTCACGGCAGGCATCTGAACAGTACCGGTACGTCACGTCGCCGTGGTCGCGCGTGACCGCATCGTGGGGGATTGGGAGCCGACAGTAATCGCACCGCTGAATCGTACTCATCTCTTCTGTGACCGTTGCATCGTCTTCACTGTCACCCATGCCAATCGCTTGGTGAGCGACTGACAAAATCGTGGTGGGTGTTGGCATGCAGCGTGAACAGTCCAGACGGGAGAGACAGAGCTGTCTGCAATGCGCGGGCACTACCAGCAGCGGCGCAGGGATGGCCCGACCACGAATACGAGCAGCGCCGTCGCTTCGCGGACTTCCCACGCGTAGACGTGATTCAGCATGATGTAGGTCAGGATGCCGAGAAAGAGGCTGACGCTCCAGGCGACAGCGGCGATACGGCCGACGCGGGCGTGGTTCGTATCTCGCAGTTCCTCAGGCGTATGAGAGAGTCCCAGAATCGCCGCATAGAGGACGACGGGGACAGCAACCACCGAGAGGAAGATGTGGATGCCAAGCATGGCGAGATAGACCAGCGTCACGGTGTCGGGTGCGACGATGGACTTCTCGAAGCCCCCGCCAGTCTTCCAGAGGTAGAAGACCAGAAAGAGCAGTATGAGAGAGAAGGCGGTCAACATTGCTGCGCGGTGTTTGCGAATCTGGTCGGTCTTGATGAAGTAGACGCCCGTCAGAAGCGAGGTCAGTGCGAGCGTGTTGATACCGGCGATGATGTGGCTGAACAGGTTGACTGTACCGTTGGACAGTTCGGGAAACAGGGGGATGAACCCGTACAGCGCACCGCCGACGAGGACGTACCCGACGACGGAGAGGACGGCCGTGATTGCACGCGGGCGAGTCCGGAGTCCGGCCCGGACGTTCTCGGCGACTGCCATGGAATTTACTCAGGTGTCGATAGATAACTGGGTTTGGGTTTTCGGTCAACGGGGCGGATCTTACTTCGTCCACCCGAGTTCGTACTCGAGTTCGTACTGCTGGTCACCGGTCTCCGAATCCGTGAGTCGTTCGAGTTCGACTTCGAATCGGGGACGTTCCGGAACGACAACGGTCTGTTCTTCTGTATCACTCACCAACGTGACATCGCCAGCTTCGATCTGGTCGGCAGCGTCTCGCAACGTCTCGGCGATTTCAGTTCTCGCAGTTTGTTCATCAGTTTTGAACAGTTGCTCTTCTGGCATTGGTCTCACCACCAGAAACTACGGGCAGAATTAAATAATAGATGATGTATTTTCTCACTTGATGAGAGTGGGCAGTGGTTGTCACCCCACAACGAATCGATTCGACCAAGCAGCGGAGTGCAACAGAACGCGTCATACTGTCGGCTATGCGCGCATGAAGATTTTCGACACTCCGGTGTGTCGAAATCCGTCACGTGGTTATAGCCAACAGTCTCAGTAATCCCCGAGCACACCGAGTCTGCGCGCTCGCCTGGTCGCACGCTGGAAGACGAAGTAGCCGAGTCCGACGTATCCGACTGCCGTCCCGACAAGTAGTGCCAACTCGAGCGGTGCGAACTCCCAGAGACGCGTCCCGTCTATCATCGCCCGCTGGAGCAAGGCACTGCCCTGTGCCAGCGGCAACAGGCGAAGCCAGCCCAAGTCGAAGGCGGGCGCAGAGATGAGGACGATAAAACCGAACTGCAGCAGATTCAGCCAGTTGCCGATACGCTTGTACAACACGGCGATACCGCCCGCTGCGAACCCGAGTCCGAGCACGGAGAGAATCGAGAGCGTGGCGATGACGAATATCGTGAACAGTGGCAACTGCAGTTGCGTGCCGGTGATGACCAGCATCGCAGCCAGGATGAACGCCGATGTGATGAACGTCCGAACCAGTTTTGCGACCCCCTTCAGGAAGGCCACGGGCGCGAAACCGAACGGCGTCATCACGTGCCGCTCTAGCGTGCCCCACTGCACCTCGCTGCCGATATCGTTCGAGATTGCCGAATATGCCCCGACCGAGAGCGTCCACAGGAAGTAGCCGACGATAATTCCTTCGAGCGAATCGGTCAGTGCCTGACCGGCGACCATCCGACCGCCGTAGAACAGCAGGCCGAAGAAAAACAGCGAGATGACGATGCCGCCGAGAGCGTTGGCGGGGTACCGCACGAAGATGAGGAACTCGCGATAGAGCACTGCCTTCGTGAGTAGCCAGTAGCCCGCCAGCCGTGGCTCGTCGGTCGACGCGTCGCCAGTCGCCTCACTCACGCGGGTCACCTCCAGTCAGCGAGAGGAAGATATCTTCGAGGTCGGCCTGGACGGTGTTGACCGCGGCGATACGAGCCCCCTCGGCTTGCAGAAACGCGACGAGTGCGTAGAAGCCGTCGCTGTCGGTCATCACGTCGACACGGGCCGCCCCGCTCAGGCGGTCGACACCGACGACCTCGAAGCGGTCACGGAGCGTCGATAGCAGTCGCTCGTCGAAATCCGGGCTGGTCACGCGAAACGTCTGCGTGTCACCGCCGGAGAGCAGGTCTGGTACCGTGTCGTCGGCGATTACGCGTCCGTCGTTCATGATGATGACGCGGTCACAGATATCCTCGATAACGTCCATATCGTGGCTGCTGACGATTGCCGTCATCTCACGCTCGTCGACGATACGACGCAGTTCCTGCCGCAGCGTGAGCGAACTTTCCACGTCCAGCCCGAGCGTCGGTTCGTCCAGAAAGACCACGTCCGTCTCGCTGGCGAGGACACTCGCGAGGGAGACTTTCTGTTTCATTCCGCGCGAGAGGCTTCGAACCGGGACGTCCGTCTTCTCGGCCAGGTCGAGTTTCTCCAGCAAGCGGTCGTGGCGGTCGGCAATCGAATCGGGGTCGATTCCTTTGATCGTCGTGAAATACCGGAGATTCTCTCGAACCGTCAACCGCCAGTAGTCGTTGCGTGCGCCCTCGAGCATTGCATCTACGTGTCCGTACGCCTCGCGGGGGTTGGCGTACACGTCGATACCCTGAATCCGAACACTCCCCGCGTCGGGGAGTATCATCCCGAGAATCGATTTGATTGTCGTCGTCTTGCCTGCCCCGTTCGGCCCGAGGAGTCCGACGACCGACCCCTGCTCGACCGCGAAGGAAACGTCGTCGACGGCTGTCACCGCCTCGCCATCGCTTCCGAACTGCTTGGTGAGTCCCTCGACGACCAGCGCCGGGACAGACTCCGAGGGGTGGTCGTCTGTTTCCCTGTCGGCGGCCCGCTGGCGACCGACCGGCTGGGTGGAGGTCATAGCACGATAGAGGGGCCTGATACCCAAAAGCACAGTCCCAACCCCCCAACCTGAAAGTTGGAAGACCTATGTGATTTGCAGTAATTCATGTAAATTTTCACTGTGACACCGTAACAGTCAAGCGGGAAACTGGGTATGTGTGTACTATGGGCGTAGACCAGCAACAGCGGACGACTCGATGTCTGGTAGCCAAGGTTGGGCTGGACGGTCACGACCGCGGGGCACACGTTATTTCGCGTGCGTTCCGCGATGCAGGCTTCGAAGTCATCTACTCGGGACTGCATAAAGCACCGGACGAGATTGTGCAGGCAGCTGTCCAGGAAGACGTCGACGTGCTGGGTATCTCCATTCTCTCTGGCGCACACGACACACTCGTTCCGAAGATTGTCGACGGGCTGAAAGAATACGGTGCCTTCGAGGACACTTTGTTGCTTGTCGGTGGTATCATCCCCGACGACGACGAGGACGAGTTGAAGGAAATCGGCGTCTCTGAAGTGTTCGGTCCCGGTGCGTCGATGGAAGAGATGATAGAGTTCGTGAGAGAGAACGTCCCGGAACGGCGATGACGGCAGACCTTATCGCGGACTTACTGGACGGGCAGCACCGCGCTCTGGCACGCGTCATCACCAAAATCGAGAACCGCCGGCCGGGCTATCGCAACCTCGTCTCGCAACTCCACGAACACACTGGCGGCGCCGATGTCATCGGCATCACCGGCAGCCCCGGTGCGGGCAAATCGACGCTCGTCGACAAGATGGCCGCGACCTATCGCGAGGAGGGACTCACCGTCGGCGTCATCGCCATCGACCCCTCCTCGCCGTTTACCGGTGGGGCCGTGCTCGGTGACCGCATCCGGATGGCCTCGAACGTCGGCGACATGGACGTGTTCTTCCGGTCGA
>CAZFOF010000020.1:0-16418 GCA_964520265.1 uncultured Halobacteriales archaeon
GATGGGGTTTTGCTTCGTCAACAACGCTGCTGTCGCTGCCCGACACGTCATCGACGAGGGCGACGCCGAGCGGGTGGCCATCTTCGACTGGGACGTCCACCACGGAAACGGGATTCAGGACATCTTCGCCACGGACGCTGACGTCTTTTACACCTCGATTCACGAGGACGTTCTCTACCCTGCCACGGGCCACATCGAAGAGACCGGCGAAGGAGACGGCGAAGGGACGACACTGAATATTCCACTCCCGCCGGGGACGACCCACACTGCCTTCGACGCGGCACTGGAGAACCTAATCAGCCCCGCGCTCGAACAGTTCGACCCCGACCTGTTTCTCATCAGCGCCGGCTTCGACGCACACGAACACGACCCCATCTCGCGGATGCGGGTCTCGACGGAAGGATACGGACTGCTGACACAGCGAGTCCGCGAAATCGCACAGGACACCGGCGCTGCGCTCGGCTTCGTGCTCGAAGGTGGCTACGGTCTCGACACACTCTCCGAGAGCATCCGTATGGTTCACGAAGTCTTCGACGGCTACACGCCGGCACTGGATGGCGACGACCCCCGCGACAGCGCGCTCGACACCATCGACACCGTCGCCGACCAGTTCGACCTGTAACGCCGACGCTGCTGTCGTGAGACGTGCATCCGTCGAACGCGTCGACGCGTTCGTGACCTCCGCGCTATGGCTCCGGTTCGAAATACGCCGCCAGTTCAGCACCGAACGACGAGGCCAGTGAGGAGATTTCCTCGCCGACCAGCACCTCGTAGCCTGTCTCCAGCGCTGACTCGACGTGTGCGCCCAGCGCCATCTCGAACAGTGCGTCGCTGTCGAGCAAATCAGCGGCGGTGATGAACGTCCGCTCGCGCTCGACGACGTAGCGGTCGCCATCGAGAAACGGGCCGTACTCGTCGCCGTCGGCGTACTGCTGGTAGAACCCGCTCGCGTGCTCGCGGACGTGAACCGGCGGTCCTTCGTGTCGTTCGACGCGTGGGCGCTCGGCGACGGCCAACTCGAAAAAGCAGACGGCAGTCTCCTCGGTCGCGAAGACGTCGGAGCGAAACACGTCGAACCCGCGGCGGTCGCACTCGTCGGCGATGCCCGCGCGTGACTTCTCCAGTTGGGGCCAGAGCTGGTCGTCGACGATGTCGGGAGTGTCGAAGGTGAGCGCCACGGGCGTCGTCTTGCGGGCCGCGATGGCCTCGCGAACATCCGCGGCAGTAAACGGCTCGCGCGCGACGCGTTCGAACAGTTCCGCGCGGGGGTCGGCGAGCAATTCGCGTGCGTAGTGCTGGAGACGTGCGACGTTTTCAGCCGAGAGGACGGCCGCGACGTTGCGCGCTGGGTCGGTCGGGTCGATGACGACAAGCGGGTCTTCAAAGGTCACCTGGCCGTGGTCTTCGGGGTCGAACCTGACGGGCGGCTGCCAGTCGGCGGCGGCCTCGACGAACGGACGGAAGCCGCCGTACTCGACGACGAGCAACTCGGTCAGGAAGCCGGAGAATCCCCGCGTTCGGAGGTCGCTGCCGTAGACGCCGATGGCTTTGAGAAACTGCTTGCAGACGCGGACGTCGTCGGCGAGATTGTCGTCCAGCCGGGACTCCAGATACCGCGTATGGAAGGGTGTCCGGTCGACGGCCGACTGGATGTCCGTGGCCGTGTCGACGTTGTAACAGGGGACACAGTCGACCTGATAGCCGTCGTATTCGCCGACGACGTAGGGGTGTTCGGCGTACTCTTCGTGTCCGTCCGGGAGGACGCTGTGGCCGACGGTCAACCCGTAGGATTCGAGGTCGTCACGGTCGAGGTCGGGTGGAAACGAGACGAACAGGTCGATATCACGGTCGCCGGCAATCCACGTGTTTCGTGCCGTCGAGCCGACGAGCAACACGTCGGCGTCGACGGGCAACTCGGCGACAGCGTCCTCGGCTCGACTGGTGAGTTCGTCCACGACGGTGTCGACCCCCGCTCGTTGCTGGGGTGTTGGCGTGACACGGTCGCGGACGCGAGCCACGACTGCACCGAACTCGTCAGTCATAGGTCGGTGTTGCCGACAAGTGCGTGAAAGCGTGTCGATGCGACGGCGAAAGCGAAACGCCTATTTAACTAATCCAACTACCTGGCAATGCGAGCCGCCGTAGCTCAGTTGGTAGAGCACCACGCTGTTAACGTGGTTGTCCCAGGTTCGAGCCCTGGCGGTGGCGCTTCTTGCGATACCCTCGACGGCCGAGCTGTGACTCTCGTGGTGCGCGCCAGCGACACCCCCAATTTGCATCGCGTACAAAACCTGCCACTCTTTTAAGTTATCAGCCGGTCTATCGTCGCACAAACCGGGCGTGTGTCCCCCGACTCACAGCCAGGCCGATATCTATGATGGCAGTCAACACAGCGTCTCGGAAGCAAAAACCATCCACTCCGACGCAGTCGTCGGGGACGGTAAGTGCACTGTCGTGCTGGAATCGGCGTGTCTCGCGGAGAGACAGCACACAGAGAACCCGGAGGTGGTCACGTGATGCACGTTGAACTCGTCATTGCAAAGATAATCACGATGGGGCTGGGCTTTCTCATCGCCTATCAGGCCTATCGGGGCTATCGTGAATACGGGAGTAAGCCGATGCTGTACGTCGCTGTTGGCTTTCTGTTCATCAGTTTCGGGGCCATCATCGAGGGCATCCTCTACGACGTGTTTGACGAAAATATCTTCCTCGCTGGCACGGTGCAGACGATTATCGTCGCCATCGGGATGGTCGTCATCCTCTACTCGCTGTACGGGCAGATGCCATCGGCAGACAGTCCGTGACCGCGGAACCTACAGCACTGCCGACAGCGTCTCCTCGATATCGAACCGAACCGGATCAGTCGCGGGTACACCGAGTGTCTGTTCGTAGGCAGCGATTGCCTCGCGTGCGGCCGCGTCGTCCATCCCCTGCGTGTTGAGCATCCCGGCGTCGACGCTGGTCTCGCTGACGGGGTCGGCGACGGTCTCGTAGAGGCGTGCGTACTCGTCGACCGGTCGAATCGGGTAGTTCTCGTAGCCGTGGACAGCGTTGCGGCCGGCGACGTGGGTCAACACCAGCGAGTCGGGCTGTGCGCCGTGGAGGATAGCGAGTGTCACGCTGGAGTAAGCGGGGTGAGCGAGTGCGCCCTGGCCCTCGACGAAGAGCACGTCGTGGTCGGCAGCCTCGTGAACGAGCTCTTCGACGGCACCGGCGGCAAAGTCGGCGATTGTGCGGTCGATAGAGATACCCCAGCCAGAGATCATGATTCCGGTCTGGCCGGTCGGGACAACGGCAGCGTCCAGTCCGCGGGCGCGGGCGGCGTCACGGAGTTCGTAGGAGGTGGTCATCTTCCCTGTCGAGCAGTCAGTTCCAACCGTCAGGACGACCTGTGCGTCGACGTCACCTGCCGACCCCTCGGCGACGGTCAGGTCGGCCGGTGGCGTTCGAACGTCTCGGAGTTCACATCCGTGTTCCTCGGCGAGTGCGGCAAACTCCTCGTCGTCGGCGAGGAGGTAGTGCAGACCGGCCCACACGTCACAGCCGTCTTCGAGCGCCGTCCGCACGTCGGGTCGCCAGGATTCCTCGAAGCCGCCGCCGATTGGAGCGATGCCGACGACGAGTACGTCGCAGTCGGGAGCCTCGGCCATCGACTCGACGATGGGGGCATCCTGAACGTTCGGGAGATGGTCGCACACACGGTCGCCGGCAGTCTCGCGGTCGAGGACAGCGACGACATCGTGGTCGCCATACCGGAGCAGACCGACGGCCGTCTTCGCGCGGCCGGGGAACTGCTCGTGAGCGAGAATCGCGATGTCCATATCTCAACGACGGACGACCGGGTGGTTAACACTACCGTCTATTATCTCCGCCGCCTGCGGTCTTACCGGTCGACTGCCGTCACAGCGTCCGGAGTTGCACCGTCCAGAACTCGTCGAAGGCGTCGTCGAGCGCCGGTTCCGGGTCGCCCGTCGCACTGACCGTCGCGGTGGCGTCGGCCTCCTCTGTGAAGCTATCGAGGACGGTGCGTTCGCCCACGACGACGAGGTGGTCGGTCGGGCGTTCGGCGAGTGCGGCCTGGCAGCGGTCGAGGTGATTGTCGATTTGCTCGTCGCGCAGACGCTCGAAGCGACCCTGAGAGAAGCCGCCTTTGGAGTGTTGGCTCTTGAGGTCGGAGTCGAAGCCGTGGAATGCGGTGCGGTCACGTCCCTCGTAGCGCCCCATCGCAAAGAGGTCAGAGCGTACCAGTGCGAGAGTGAACGCACTGCGGGGCTGGAGCCACGAGCGCTCGATGCGCGCGCGCTGTCCCCACTCCGTGAACGGTTCGGGTGGAACCGGGACGGAGAGACAGGCCCCGAACAGGCCGGCGTCGTCGGTGACAGCGAGACAGGGCGCTGCTCGTGAGACGAGTGGCGCGCGGTCGCCAAAGCCCTCGCGGACGGCCGGCGGCAGGTCGTGACCGTCGTCGACGTAGGCGGTGAGCAGTCCCTCCGCGTCGGTCTCGACGGATTCGATACGAGAGAGAACCTGGTCGAGGCGCGCGCCGCGGAGCGTCTCCTCGGTACGGAAGCGAACGTCGCTGTCCTCGGTCTGGAGACGCTCGACGCGGTCTTTGAGTTCGGTGACTTTGTCCTCCAGCTGATTCGCCCGCTCCTGGGCGTGCTGTCGGTCAGTAACGGCGTCGGCGCGCCGTTCCTGCTCGGCCTCCAGTTGCTGTTCGAGGTGATACGTCTCCTCTTCGAGTTCCTCGATGCGGTCTTTGAGTTTGGTACGCCCGAGCAGGTCGTCGAGCATACCCGAAACCGGCGTGCGGGAGGGTCTTAAACCCCGCCGCTCAGATTCCCGCGGGGCCGTCTGTCAGTTTGAGCAACTGGGCCGCCCGGTCGGCTTTCGCCAGAAACACTTCGTGAAGTGACGGCGGATTCCGGACTGTCTCCTCCAGGAGCGACTCCGGAACTGCCAGTGTATCTGCCGGGACACTGTCGTCACCATGAACCGGGAAGTGATTCGTCCCGACTTTCATGACGAGTGGCAGGTCTGTCCGCTCGATGCCCTCGCCGTCGGTGTACAGTTGCTCGTTGACCCGTTCGTGCTGTGTCTGACACATCGTCGCGACATCACCCTGGTCTGGTTCGACGTACAGACGACCCAGGTAATAGCCGCGGGAGAACTGTTCGAACATACGGTGCGTGTGAGCATAGCACACGATTACGTATAAGTTCTCGCCGGGAGATTTATATCGTCGTACATTCACACCGGTTTCTGTGCGGATGTGGGAGTCGGGGTTGCCGGCGTGTCCGCGTCGGTCGCACTCGACAGCAATCCCTTAGTTGTGGCAGAACCGGGTCGTGGTATGGAGCGTCCCTCACCGATACCGCGCCGCTGGGCCGAGTTGTATCTCACGGAGGCCCCGAATCTGGTCGCGCTCCTGTTGGTCAACGGCGTCGCGGTACTCGTCGGCATCCGGTTCTACGTGGCCGATATGGTCGATGTGACGACGTGGCTGTGGCCACTGTTTACCGACTCGCCGGTGGCGCTGCTGATAGCGATGTTCTCGCTGGTCACGCTGGTGCCGGCACTGGGCAGCGGACTCGAAGAGGTGCCGACCAACCGCGTGCTATCGTATCTGCACACGCTCGCGTTCGTCTGGCTGGTCAAGATGGGACTGTGGACAGCACTCGCTCTCGGACTCGGCTTCGACCACTACTATCCCGCGCCGTGGGACTTTTTCGGCATCATCATCACTCATCTTGCCTTCGTAGGACAGGCCTTCTTGCTTCCGTACTACGGACGAACGACGCGTGGCGCGCTCGCATTCGCGCTCTCGCTTGCACTCGTCAACGACGTGCTCGACTACGGCTTCGGGTTGCATCCGCCGTTGCGATACGAGCCTGGGATGTTGCTGCCTGCCGGAACAATTGTGCTCTCGGTGGCCGCCGTTGGCCTCGCGGCTTCTCTGTTTCCAAGACTCGGCGAAAAGAGTTGATAAACGCTCTTGGACAGTTTAGGCCACTCCTGTTGGTGGGGAAAACGGTACAAACGAAGATTCGGGTTTATATGGAACACAGAGGTATTGATGGATAGAGAATGAACCGCCGTCAGGCTGCGGTGACAGTTGCGCTGTTTGCCTGTGCTGTTGTCTTCGTCGCTGTCCCCGTGATGGGGTTGGGGGGACTGACACCATTTCAGGCAGACAACACGACAAACACGACCAACGACAGTTTCGGACAGCAGGTTTCCTCGTTCATGCAGACCAGTGCAGTCGACGCCAACGCCTCCGTCGAGACGGGAATGTGGCAGGCGTCGGTCAACCAGACTGTCGCCAGTGGCGGCGACCCCAAAACGAAAGTCGCCAGTCAGACGGCACGGCTAGAACGGAGACTCGGACGACTGCAAAACAGAAGCGATGCCCTCCGCGAGAACCGGAGCAGTATCCCGTCTATCGCCTACACGGCACGGGCCAGTGCACTCAACGCCCGGATTGCGAACCTACAGTCACAGGTGAACGAGACGGCACAGACGGCGGAACGCGTCGGCGTCAACACGTCGAGACTCGACCGGCTTCGGAAGAATGCTTCCAAGGCGACCGGCCCGGAACTAGCTGCGAGCGCCCGCGCCATCACTGACGCACGACGCGGCCCGCCGTCCGACGCTCCCGGGGATGGCCCACCAGACGACGGAACACCGGGCCCGCCGAACCAGCCCGGTTCTGACCCGGCAAATCGCTCCAACGGCAGTGAGTCGCCGCCGACGCCGGTCGCCCCCGTCGACAAGAACGCGAGCACTGGCTTGCCCCCGGGTGCAGGAAACACCACGAACGGCAGCGACACCATGACACCTCCCGGTACTCCCGGTATGCCGGACAACACGACACAAACAAACGAGTCCAGTCCTGCCGACGGCCCCACGCCGAACAACCCCAATCAGCAGGACAACGACACCAACGATACGAGTCCACCCAGCGACCAGCAGGACACCAGCGACAACAACGATACCAGCGACAACAACGACACCAGCGACAATGACAGAGGATCCACCTCGTCCGGTGGTGCGGATACGTCTGGTGGCGGCGACAATCCCGGTGGGTCTTCACCGCCGAGCGGAGCGGATTCCGGCCGACCGTAGGAGTCACGTACGGCGGGCGAACGGTGGGATAGCCTTTTCAGTCGGAATCACTAACGTTACGTAAATGGACTCCGCCGAACTGCTCGACCTGCTGGGAAATGCCAACAGGCGGCGGATTCTCCGCCTACTCGCGCGCAAGCCGTGTTATGTCACAGAGATTAGCGAATATCTCGGTGTCAGCCCGAAAGCCGTCATCGACCACCTCCGCAAACTCGAAGAAGCCGGTCTCGTCGAGAGTCGCACCGACGACAGACGCCGCAAGTACTTCTCCATCTCGCGAAATCTCCGTCTGGAGGTGAACGTCTCACCCTACGAATTCGGCACCAAAAGCGCCTACCCGGCGAGCAGAGGGCTCGACATGAAGGCTTGCCGGCACCTGAGCATCGAGGTTGGAACGGTCGAGAGCGTCGAGAGTGAGGAGAACGAGACGGGCGACCTGCGCGCGCTCGCGGACACACTGCAGGAACTCGAACAACTGGAAAACGAACTCTCACTGGCACAGCGATGGGTGCAGGGTCGTCTCTCCGAGGTGCGCGAGCGAGTCGCCAAGGAACTCGACGACAGCGACCCGCGGCTGGCAGCGGACATTCTCGCAGGACTGGCTGACGGCAGCGCAACCGCAGCACAGATCAGCAGTCGCTCGGAGGCACCGCTGGAGGTTGTCGAAGAGATGCTGGAGACGCTGGCCGCGGAGGGACTCGTCAAACGCGACGGTGAAGTCTGGCAACTCGCCGACTAGATGTCCCGCGTCAGGCCATCTCGCAGGTCACGTCCAAAGTAGTGACCCAACACACCGGCGAAAAAGCCACCGGCAGCACCGACGGCCGCAAGCGGAACGCCCGGGCCGAACAGCGTCAGGTTCCCGAGCAGCGTTGCCAGGCCACCGGCGGTACCACTCGTCAGACCGATGGAGAGATATCGACTGTCGCCGGCGATAGTTCCGTAGAGGAACGCTGCCACGAACAGACCCAGAAGGTTCCCGATGAGACCGAACGGGAACACGGCACCGAGGATGAGGACGCCAGCGAGTGCGACGACGGTGGACACCGCCAGCCCTCGCTTGGAGAGACCGATGCGCTTGCTGGCGTACTCGCGGAGTCCCCCGCCGGTGTCCTGAGTGGTCGAATCGAGGGCGTCGTCCGGAATCTCGACACCGAACTCGTCGTCGTCGGGCAGGTCGATGTCACTGGCGTCGACATCGGCATCGATTTCTCGGTCGAGTTGCCTGTCCCGTTCTGCCATACACAGAGGTACGGCACGGAGCGGTATTGGTCTTTGGCCGACTGAGCGTGAAGGATGGTTTCAAGTCCGCCCATGCGGTACGCGAGTGCATGAACGCAGGCGACCGTGTCCGCGTCGACCGCGCGGAACAGACCTACGAGGGTGTCCTTCTGCCCTCCTCGACACCCGAGAACCTCGTCGTCAAACTCGACTCGGGGTACAACGTCGGTGTCGACCGCGACAGCGCAGAGGTTGAAATACTCGAATCCGACGTGTACGACGTGGCAGATGCCCAGTCTGAGGGAACATCGGAAATCGAGTTCGACGACGACCTCCCGACTATCTCGCTCATCTCGACGGGCGGAACCATCGCGTCGACTGTCGACTACCGCACTGGGGCCGTGACCGCACAGTTCGATGCAGAAGACGTCCTCCGGGCAGTGCCAGACCTCGCCGGACTGGCGAACTACCGGGGCCGCGTCGTCGCCAACATCCTCTCGGAGAATATGACGCCAGACGTCTGGCAGGAACTCGCAACGGCCATCCACGAGGAAATCGAGGCCGGGGCCGACGGCGTCGTCGTCATGCACGGCACGGACACGATGCAGTTCTCCGCGAGTGCGATGGCCTTCATGCTCGAGACGCCCGTCCCCATTGTCTTCACCGGAAGTCAACGCTCGGCAGACCGCCCGTCGTCAGACAACGTGATGAACGCGGTCTGTGCGGTCGAAGCCGCCAAAAGTGACTGCGCGGAAGTGCTCATCTGTATGCACGCCGACGCATCGGACGACCGGTGTGCACTCCACCGGGGAACCCGAACCCGAAAGAACCACACCTCACGCCGAGACGCCTTCGAGACCGTCGGTGCGAAACCGCTCGGCGAGGCTGACTACACCATCGGCGACACACCCGAGATTTCCTTCCGGCGGCCCCACAGCGAGCGTGGCGAGACAGACCTCGCACTCGATGGCGACCTCGAAACGGACGTGGAACTCATCAAGTTCACGCCCGGTACCGACGCCGACCGGCTGGCGGCACTCGACGACGCCGCCGGTATCGTCATCGAGGGAACCGGACTGGGACACGTCAACACCGACTGGATTTCAGTCGTCGACGACCTGACCGACGCGGGCACGCCAGTCGTGATGACCAGCCAGTGTATCGAGGGACGGGTCTGTGACCGTGTCTACGACACGGGTCGCGACTTGCTGGACGCTGGCGTCATCGAGAGCGAGGATATCCTCCCAGAGACAGCGAAGGTCAAACTGATGTGGGCGCTGGCCAACGCCGACGACGTCGCCGAGACGATGGCAACGCCACTGGCCGGCGAAATCCAGACTCGGTCGGTCCCCTGGGAGTGATGAGCGAGCACACCATTAGACAGGCACGCGCCGACGACTACGACGACGTGGCGGCGTTCACGCAAGAAACCTGGAGTGACCGCGACGTGGGCGATTACATCCCGGAGGTGTTCCAGGAGTGGGTCGACGGCAACGGCCCGACACAGCGAACTGCCGTCGCAGAAGTCGACGGAAAGGTCGTCGGCCTCTGTCAGGGTGTCTTGCTGACCGACGACGAGGCGTGGCTCCAGGGGATGCGAATCGCACCCTCACACCGTGGCGCCGACCACAGTCGCGCGCTGACGACCTACCTCATGGACTGGGCTGCCAGCGCGGGGGCGACAGTCGCACGGAACATGGTGTTCGACTGGAATCCAGCGGGAATGGGGCAGTCGCGGGCGCTTGGCTTTCACGCGGCGACGAGTTGCCGCTGGGCAGAGCCGACACCCGGCGGCGACGGGGCCGAACCAACCGAGCCCTTCGAGACGGTCGACGACGTTGCCACAGCCTGGCGGTTCTGGACACACAGCGACGCGCGAACCGCACTCAGCGGACTCGCACTCGACGCCGAGGAGACGTGGGCGCTGGCGGAACTGAGTCGGGAGCGACTGGCGACAGACTACCAGCGAGTCCTCTCGGTTCGTGCAGACGACACCCGCGGCATGGCTGCCCGCATCGGAACTCGGGAACGCGACGATGAGACAGTCGCCGACTACGCGGTCGGCGCGTGGACCGACGACGACGCTGCTCGGGCACTGCTCGAGGCAATTCGTACCGACGCCGCAGCGTGTGGAGCCGACGCGACCCGTGTCTGCATTCCCGACACACCACGGTTTGTCTCTGATGTCGCGCGCGCTCGCGTGTCACTGGGTGACGATGCAGTGTTCGTGCTCGGCGTCGACCTGACGGGTCGTGAATCGTAGCCGTCGACATTTGCGGGGAACGACCGCAGCGACTACTGTTCGTCCATAATCCGGTTGGCAACAGATTCGATATCGGACTCGCCGAGTGCCGACCGGACGAGCAAGCGCCCACCGATGGCTGCGGGACTCAAAACCGTATCCGCACCGGCACGACGGAGTTTCTCGACGTTTTCCCGAGCCGTCGCCGCGGCGACGATGCGCACATCCGGATTGAGTTCCCGAGCGGTGAGCACGGCAAAGGCATCTCCGGCGTCGTCGTTGGTCGCAGCGATGACCGCGCGTGCGTGTTCGATGGCGACGTCGTGGAGCGGTTCGTCGTCGCTGGGGTCGGCAACGACGACGTTGATATCGTCTTCACGCAGCAGTGTCGCCTGTGTGCTATCCGGTGTGACGACGACGAATCGCGCTCCGTTCTCGTGGAGTTCTTCGACGAGCGGTTCGGTGAGGTCGCCGTAGCCGAGGACGATCACGTGATTTTCCAGTAGGTTGAAATCTTGTGTTGTCATGGTTCCGAGTGCGCGCGAAAAGCGTGCCTGAATCGCCGGGCCGAGCACCGACCCAAGCGCCAGCGCAAAGCTCGCCGTCCCGATGACGACGAGCGAGATGACGAACAGCCGTCCCTGTGCCGTCTGGGCGGTGACATCGCCGAAGCCGACGGTGCTCGCAGTGACGATAGTGAAATACAGCGCGTCAGTGAGCGTCGTCACCTGGACGAACTGCTCTCTGAGTGCGTAGGTACCGGCCGTACCGTAGATCAGTGTCCCGACGAGTGCAGCGGTGGCAGCGAGTTGCCCACTCGACAGCGAGAGCGTTCTCTCGAAGCGATGGTAGTTCACCAGCACTGCTGGCAAGGAGACCACCGACAGTACCACCAGCGGCAGCGAGAAGACACTCCCCTGAATCAATCCTTGCAGACCCGTAATCGGCAACAGTGCAACCGTGGCATACCAGCCGACACGGTAGCCGCGTCGGAGCGTCCACGCGCTCATCAACATCAGAAAGCCGGTGAGTGCGCCGGTGAAGCCTGCCGTCTGCTGAATCGTTGGCGGGACGTAGGATGCGATTGGGCCCGTCGTCTGCTGGACGCTGATGTTGGTGATGCCAGTTGCCAGAGAGAGGAGCGCAGCACCGATAGCCAGCAGTATCGCCGCACGCGTCCCGAGTATCTCCCGTCGCGTCGTCCCCTCCGGGGCCATATTCCAGTGCTCGGAGTTGTACTGTAAAGAATTGACCATCCGAGCCGAAAGACCCGGGGTTGGCGACAGCGATTTAAAAGGTGACGACGTGTTCCAACGTATGGCGGCGCTGCCGGTCGAGATACTGCTCGGTATCTATCTCGGACTCCTCGTCGGTGTCATTCCAGCACTCATCGCCTGGGGGCTCGGGTTCGTCTTCAAGTACGTGACGGACGTGACACTCCCCGGCTTCGGTGTGACCGTCCTCGCGATGGCACTCGCGGGTGTCAACGGGGGACTGCTCGCACTCGCCGACGAGTCTATCACCAGCAGCGCCAACGCGCCACGCGTGCTCACGGCCATCGTCATCGTAGGGATGCTGTCACTGTATGCACACAGCAAGGGCGATGCGATGGGCGCGACCCTCCCGCGGCGTCTCTCGATGTCGAATTTCGGAACGCGGGCGCTCTCGTCTGAACTGGCAGACCTCGTCAGCGGCGGCGACGAGGTGCGTATCCGCGTCGTCGGCGAAGTCGCCGATATGGAGGGGTACCCGCCGCTGTCGGAGGAACTGCGAACGGAACTGCGCAACACCGAACTCACCTTCCCCGCCGACCTCCGTCTGGACGAACTGGAAGCTCGGATGGCACAGCGTCTCGAAACCGAGTACGACCTCGGCGATGTCTCGGTCACCATCGACGAACGCGGCCAGGCAACTCTCGTCGCTGCACCGCCGTTTTCCGGCCTCTCGAAACGCGTCGACGACAGCCGACACGCCGTCTCCGTCGAAGGACTCATTCCGACCGGGCTGGCACGCGGTGACGAAGTGACCGTCATCACGCCGGACGCACAGGTGCGAGGTACCGTCGTGAGCGCGAACACTGGCGAGGGTGGCGACCAGCCCTCGCTGGAACCGCGGTCGAACGCGACGCCCGCGGACGAGGACGACGAGACGCCGAAGCCGGTACGCGCGCCGACGACGGCTGGCGGCGAGGGACGGCTGACCGTCGCTGTCACGCGCACCGACGTGCAACCACTGTTGCGCGCAGACGAAACGAAGGTCGTCGTCGAATCTCGTGGAACACGACGAGAGTACGAGGTCGTCTCGATGCTCCGGCGGGCGGACAAACACTTCCGCCGGGTGAGCGTCAGAGCCGGCAACGCACTGGCGGGGGTTGCACTCGGTGGCCAGCGGTTTCGCGAGGCCTACGACGTCGCGGTGTTGGCCGTCAAAAAGGCCGACGGGTGGCGGCTCGCGCCGAGTGGAACCACGCGACTCGAAGACGGTGACGAGTTGCTCGCCGTCGGCGACCGAACGGACATAGAGGAGTTCAGCGAATCGATGGCCGGCGCGACACAGCCACGAGGTGACGACTGATGGCGACCATTCTGGAACGGGCGATGACACTCATTGCGCAGATGGGCGGGCTAGCAATTCTGTCCGCGACGCTGGCGGCAGCGACGGCCGTTGGCTACCGCTGGTACGTCCGCGAAGTAGTCCCGCGTGGGCTCTCCTTGCTGGTCGGGCTAAGCGGGGTTGCGGTCTATCTCAACACGACGACGGTACTCGGGGAGGTCATCGCCGGAGTGACAGCCCCGACAGAGGCAGAACAGGCGCTTTTCAACATCACGGCCTTCCTCATTGCGGCTGGTGGTGCCGTTGTTGGTCGTCGGATCGGAGACCAGTTCGGGCACGATGTCCTCCTCGACAACAGCGCCGCCGATGTCGACGCTGACGTTGGACGGCTCGTCAAATCCGTCGGTCGCGTCGTGACCGTCGAACTCCCGCAGAACATCGGGGACGTAACCGGCTACGACCCGGTACCCGAGGCGACGAAGGCGAAACTGGCGGGTCGAACCTTCCTGTTTCCGCGGCGGCTGACCGTCGCCGAACTCAGAGAGCGACTCGTCCATCGCCTCAAGACCGACTACGCCGTCGGTCACGTCGATGTGGAACTGGCTGCAGACGGCAGCGTCGAGTTCCTCGCACTCGGGAGTCGTGCGGCCGGTATCGGACCGACGCTTCCCCCGGCGACCAACGCGGTCGCCATCCGCGCCGACCCAGCGTTTGCCGCGAGTGCGGGCGACCTCGTCCAGGTCTGGGAGACAGACCCGATGCGGCGTGTCCTGACCGCCGAACTGCGCGGTGTTGCCGACGAAACGGTGACGATCGCCATCGACGCCGCCGACACGCCGAAAGTCGACCCGAACAAAGAGTACCGACTGGTGACGTTGCCGGTCACCGACCGTCCAGACCGCGAGTTCGCCTCGCTGCTGCGTGCGGCAGACGAGACGTTCAGTTCCGTGACCGTCGAGGCTGGCAGTCCGCTACACGGCCTACCGGTCGGTGGACTCGACATCACTGTCGTCGCAATCGAACCCGAGGGAGGGACGCCGTCGCCGCTCCCCGAACCGACGGCCATTCTCGCCCCCGGCGATACGATCTTCGCTATCGCGCGACCGGACGCACTGCGGCGACTCGAGGAAGCGGCCGAACCACTCGACCCCTCGCTGGTGCGCCAGCCCAAACCGACAGGTCATCGCAAGCAGTCGAGTCCCGAGCCACACGAGGAGCCGGCAGCCACCGCCGATACGACCACACAGACGGACACCGAACAAGCGTCCACAACCGACGACCAACAGGAAGGGGACAGCGACCAGCCAGCGGGAGACGAGACACCGCCGCCGGCCAACGACAGTGAAGCAGAACCGTCGACGGCTGGAGGACAGGCCGGCTCAGACTCCTTCGCAGAGCTGAAATCGGAGTTCGAAACCGGCGATGCAGACTGGGAGGAGACGGACGACGACGGAGAAAGCGACGAAGACGACGGCGTCGAGACTGACGAACCGGCAGCGGGCGACGGTGAAACAGACAGTTCCGACGTTGGAAAAGCCGACGCCGGAACGTTCGACGAACTGAAATCGGAGTTCGAAACCGGCGACGCAGACTGGGAGCAGACAGACGAAAACGGGCAAAGCGACCAGGACGAGGAAATCGAGACCAGTGGAGTCGAAGCCGACGGAGCCGACACCCAGAACAGCGAGGCAGAACTACGAGACAAAGCCGGTGCCGAGACGTTCGAGGAGTTCAAATCGGAGTTCGAGACCGGCGACCCAGACTGGGCGGACGAGGAGTCGAGCACCGGGCAGTCAGCGGACGACGACGGGACAGCGGAAGCGTTCGACACAGCCGACGAATCGGACTCGTCGGGTGACGAAACCGAGCCGGAAGGCGACGGTGAAGACGACCTCGAAACCCTCGATATCGACAGCGATGACGGCGGCGAAGATGACCTCGAAACCCTCGACTTCGAGGACGATGAAGACGGTGAGGACGACGACCTCAGCAGTCTCGGATTTGACGAGAACGACGACAGCGAGGACGACCTCGACACTCTCGGGTTCGAGAGCGACGGTGAGGATGAGGACTCACTCGGGTCGCTGGACGACGGTGAGGGGCTGACCCTCGACGAGGATGACGATGAGAGCGAAGACAGTGAAGACGACGACAGTGAAGACGACGACGATGACGACGGTTCCGCCGGAGCCTCGTCGTTCCAGCAACTCAAAGAGGAGTTCGAGTCCGGAGATGCCGACTGGGAGGACGATATCTCCGACAGTCCCGGTGGAGATATGCGTCTCGACGAGTGACGACGCGAGGGAGGACTCTGGAAATAGAGACAGCGAGTCGATTGAGGGACTCGGCCGCTACGCCTTGACAGGGGCTAACAGGTGACACAGCTGCGAGCGGAACGCTCACCGTCACGGAACGGTGTGTCACACTCCCGCAGGCCGTCCCGTGGTAGCGGTCAGGTCACACGCGGGGGTGACGCGGTATCGGTGATAAACTTCAGTTCCGGTCGACGATTGCCACGTCGGTACCGATTTCGTCGCTGTCGATGCGCTCGAACGTCGGCGGCGAAATAAATCGGGAGGCTGCACTCCGGTCGCGGCTGGCCCCAAGCAGGACGAGGTCGTACTCCTGCCCGTGGCGGGCAAGGAACTTCTCGATTGAACTCTGTGAGACGCGCGTCTCGATGTTGCCATCGAACGTCTCCACGAGGTCTGCAAGTCGGTCTTCGGCCATGCGACGCTCACGAGTGGAGGTGATACAGGTGCCGACGCTGACCTGTCCCGTCTCGCCGGCCAGTCGGGTAGCGAAATCGACCATGCTGTGAGAGGTGCCGCTGGTGCCACGGACAGGGACGAGCACCCGTCGCCAGCGTGTGCGGTCGGTCGACGAGCGGTGGGCAATCACGTCGATATCACTGCCGAACAGCTCTCGGATGAACTGCGTGACGGTACCGTGGCTGGTCTCGTAGGGGGCCGCGATGAGGTTGCAGTTCGTCGCTGTCACCGCCTGTTGTGTCGTCGCCGCCGGCGATCCGTCATCGGCGGCACCGACCACCTGACACGGGACGCCGATGTGTGTCTCGACACTCCGTGCGATTGCTTCGAGCCGGTCGACCTGCGCTTCGAGCGCTTCGTCCGGCGGTTCCACTGCAGTCTCGGCCACCTCGGTACGGCCCCCGTCGAGGAGCGTCCGTTCGGCGTCAGCGGCGTCGGCGTCCTCGACGACATCCAGCAGGACAACCTTCCCCGCCTCGTGGGCGGCCGCGAGCCGCCCGGCGAGC
>CAZFOF010000021.1:0-16210 GCA_964520265.1 uncultured Halobacteriales archaeon
GCCTCGATGCCTTTCGTCACGTACTCCTCACAGTCAGCAACTTTGCCGAAATACTTCGTCAGCGCGCCCACCTCACCGTCACGCACCGGGACGAAACACACCCACTCGAATGTGTCCTCGAATTCGAGCGGAATCGAGACATCCGCTGTGATTCGGTCACAGAGTTCTTCGACTGGCGTCTGCGCGGTGTCGTCTCTGGCCTGGAGCCACAGGCTATCGACGATGCCGTGCACCACGCGCCAGCCCCCATCTTCCAGGGTTTCCTTGGCGTCGAGCAAGATTTCGCGGGCGAAGGCGTTGATCGCTTCGTGGCATTCGATGCGACCGAATTTCGCGTTGCGATAGCCCTGATAGCCGAAACAGGAGACGAGAATCCACTTCAGTGCGGCCGATTTGGCTTCCAGCGTCGCTGCCCGCTGTGGGTCGTCAGCCTGTCGCAGTTCGTCTTTGATTGCGGCACGGTCGGCGATAATCGGGGCCAGCACTTCGGGAATGAAGCCGTCACGGTCACAGAGGCTGTAGCCAAGTCCGGGGACGTCGTCGCTGTCGTGGCAGTCACAGCGGACTGTCTCCGGGCTGATGTTGAACTCGACCATGATGTTGGGGTACAGCGACCCGAAATCCACCTCGACGACATCCTCGTGGCAGCCGACATCGGGTGCGAAGGTGAAGCCGCCGCGGTCGCCAGCATGTAGTGTGTCGACGCGTTTGAACGCCTCTGGCTCCCACTTGTTCCACGGAACCAAGACGTCCCGTTCCAGTGCGTGGCGAATCTGGATGGCGGTGAGAATCGTGCCAATCGAGCCCCACGCTGTCTCCTGCAGTGGCCGCCACGACCGCCCGACCAGGTCGAGCAACCCCGGGATGCCCGATTCGTCGAGTAGAAACGAGTTCGACTTATCAACCACGGCGCGGCCGGGGACGCGATACCGTGCAGGTGAGTGCCCGATCTGGCCGTAACTCTCGTAGGTGTTGGCCCCCGCCAGTTGCTCGTAACCGCCAGCACGGCCGAGCCGGAACTCGTCGAAGCCGATGTCGCCAGCCCGTTCGTGACACGCCGGGATGATGCGAGCCGTCGAACAACACAGCACGTCGGGATTCTGCGTTGTGAGGCGGTGCTGCAGCGTTTCCAGAACCGCAGTCGGTGTCTCACCGAGTGGCTCTCCGTTCGCGGTCAGTACCGTCAGGTCGTCGTCGCGAAGTGCTGTTTCCGGCATCGACAGGTCGAATACGTCCAGGTCGCGCTCGGGGAGTGGTGGTGTGTCTGTTTCGACGCAGTAGCGAAATTGCGGGGCGAGGTCGACGTTGTAGAGACGGAGTATGCCGGAATGGGTGAACTCGGGTTCGTGGAGCGCCCGAACCTCCCGTGCCAGCGTCCGCAGTTCCACGACGCGCTCGCAGTCCACGCGGAGCACACACGACCGATTACGGTCGCCAAGTCCCGTGAACCACGTCTCGAATCCGGTTCCGGAAACTTTCGGGTCACGCTGTAGCGCATCGTCGAGTGTCTCCAGAACATCGGTCGGGCCGCCGACGAACAGCGTCGGTGTGTAGTCCGGATTGACCCGCTGTTCGACGCCATCGCTGGTCGCGTGCCACTCCCGGACAGTGCCGTCGTCGAACTCACAGGTGAGCAGCGACACGATTACGCCTCCATCTGCGCTTTGAGTTGCCGGAGTTCGTGTTCCTGTGCGAGTAGCATCGACAGCAGAATCGCCAGTTCGGGGTCTGTGCTGTTGAGATACCCGGCCGCGTCGGCGTGCGTTTGTGCCCGCTCGAACAGGCGGTCAAAATCGGCCTTGTACTGCTGTCGGAGTCCCCGTTGCATCGGCTGACACCGATTTTCGAACCGCTGCAGATAGTCTCGATACGTCGGGTTCGTCCGCCCCATCTCACACACCTCCCATGGCCGGCGATACCGCTGGTGGGCGCTTGCCCGCTACGGAGTCTTCGACCGCGCCGCACAACTCGACCCAGTAGGGAATCGTCGTCTGCCACCCGGTTTCGTCCCGGTATACGGTCGTCTCGAACTCATTGCCGACGACCCGGTAGCCCAGGTCGGTCGCCTCAGCACGATACGTCGCCTCGGCAGTCGATGCGACACTTTCCGCGAGGTCGTCCATCGGGCCGGCGTCGGTCACGAGCACCGGAATTTCGTACACGGCAGCGACCTCAGCGAGCGCAGTCACGACGGCGTCGAACAGCGGTTGTGCTTCGTGGTCGGGCACATCGTCGTCACGGTACAGTGACGGCGCGTTCGCCACCACCACACAGCCAGTCCGCGGCGAGACAGTGTTGACGAGGCGCTTGCCGAGCGTGAAGTGCTGATGTGCCGTGAACGCCCGCGCGATGCGGATGCGTCGAAGCAAGCGGTGGTGGGGCGCGAGGTCAGACAGCGCGTACGTCGACGCAGTGTTTCGGGCATCCACCCAGTAGGCAGCGCCGTCGACCTGCCGAATCGTCTGGAGTGCAAGCCGATGCAGCGCCGTCGAGCGCGGTTGTGTTGTTCTCAACAGCGTCACACCGGGGTTGAGCGTCGGGAACATCGCCTCACCAGCACCGCTGACACCATGCTCGGTACCCAGTCGGTTCGCGTTCATACGTGGTCAGTGCAGACGGCGCATAAAAGCGATAGTCCGCCAGTTCACGGAACGCAGCATTCACCTGAAAGAGGCCCGAACGCTGCCGAATGCCGCCGACAGAGAGATTCACGGAATTCACGGAAGCGACGCCTGCCGGGGATTATGGATTCACGGTTCGACTCGCGGTGTCCTGTCGAACGACGCAGTACGTGGTGCCACGGCTGTTGCCGGACTGCGTAATGAGGCCGTAGCGTTCGAGGCTATCGAGATATCGCCGCCGCATACTCCGGCCTCTCGGATTCTGCACGCGTTGCTCGTAGGCCTCGTGTAGTTCGCCGGCGCGAATCCCCGCTGATGCCGCATCCCGGATGATGGTGTAGAGGGCACGCTGATGTGTACCCAGCGACCGGACGTGCAAATCGTGTACGGCCGCCCGCACATCGTCGGCGACCCGCCTCACCACGTCCGCTGTCAGCATCTCGTTGTTCGAGTCGTGGACTGTTTTGGCCGCGCGCCGCAGGTGTGTAATCGCCACCCGTGCGTTCCCCGCCGCGACATCGGCAATCGCATCCAGTGCTTCCTCGGTGACGCGCTCGGCATCGAGTCCGTGTTCGACGCGGTACGCCAGGATATCCAGTATCTCGTCGTAGGCATACGAGTCCAGCGCGAGCCGTCGCATCGAGCGGAGGCGACTCTGCGTCCCGGGGTTGAGGTCGGCGTTTGCCAGCAGGTCGTCATCGTCGATACACACCCCGACAATCGTGACACCCGATGTTTCATACAGTGCGTACAGCAGGCTCGGATCGGTGATGACGTTCACCTCGTCGACGATGGTGACGAGTTGGCCGTCGTGTTCCGCGAGGCGATCGAAGTAGTACCCGCGACTGGTACCTTCCGGTCGGCGCGCATCGACGCCAGCGGACTTGACGAGCTGGTGGAGCGCCGCTGTCGGGCTGGGGTCAGACTGGCAGTTGACGTACCCCCAGTCGAAATCGAGCCGCTGACACTCCAGTTTCCGTGCGACGTACTTCGCCAGCGTCGTCTTCCCGCTTCCACTCGGCCCGACGACGAGCGTGTGCTCACCGGCAGTCCCCTGCGTAATCGGTTCGAGCGCGGCGGCGAGTGCATCAATCTGCCCGTCCCGGTGGTGCAGGTCTTGCGGGATGAAGTGATGTTCCAGTGCCCGGGCGTCGCTAATCATTACTGCGTATGTTTTCCACAGGAGTGATGTAAGCGATAGCCATCCGGAGTGGAAGTAGAATGCGACCGCTTAGAGGCAAGCCAGTACAATCGGGACACGAATCTCAGCGGCGTCAGTCACCCTCGTTTGCTGTCTCGACTGGCACATACAGGTCGCCGTTGAATCTGATAGCCTCCTCGGAACCTTCGTCGGGGTCTTTCTCGAGTTTGGCGTGACGGGCACCGATTGCCAGGTCGTAGACGCTCATCTCGGTACCTGTCTCGACGTTCTCGTAGCGTTTCGGTGGTTCATCTCCCACAGCAATCACCGGACAGTACGGTGTGCATCAATATAACGCCATTTGATAACAAATATATCATCTATTCCCAAACTGGCTTATATCCTCGATAGAGTTATCATGTGTGAGAAGACGCAGGTTGCTGATGGCTGGCGGTACTGCATTGCTTGCTGGTTGTTCCAGCGGAAACGACCAGGATACGGATACAACAGAGACGGATTCAGACCCACCAGATGACCAGAAAACAGCGAGTTCGACCAAAACAACTGCTTCGGGAACGGTCGAGACGAGTTTCACGTTTCCGGGTCAGTTAACGGTTGGAGAGCAAT
The DNA here is from genome assembly GCA_964520265.1 of uncultured Halobacteriales archaeon. Lineage (GTDB taxonomy): Archaea > Halobacteriota > Halobacteria > Halobacteriales > Haloarculaceae > Salinibaculum. The sequence goes on from CAZFOF010000021.1 coordinate 4,390, forward strand.
TTACTGGCACTCTCACAATCGAGAACAGCACCCAGTCTACAGCAGAGATACCTGATATCTCACTCGAGTCGGAGTCAGGCGACCAAACTGAAACACTCTCGCTGACCGAGAGCAGTCAGGTACCGGCGGGAGAAACAGTCGAAGAAGAGATTGGCCCAATTGTCCCCCGCTATGCTGAAGAGTTAACGGTAGCACTCGGGTCTAACGAGTTCACACGAGCAGTATCAGTAGCATCTACCGATGGACAAACCTACCAGTCCGACGATGGGGTGAGTATCACGGTTGAGCCAGTCGGTCTCTACAGCAATCTCCTGTTGAAAGACACTGACGACGTGTACTCACCGAACTCCGGGGGAACCCTTCTGCGGGTAAATATTTCAGCCGAAGGAGTGGCTTCGGATACCGCCAACGACCGGTTCTTCGTCCGCCCCAGCCAGGACACTTCCGTCCGATTTCTGCAACAGAATCTCTCGGTCGCGGCCGCAGATGTCGATTGGTCTGAAACCTCGTACCAGGGACGGTCAGCATCCGAAGACGCCGGATGGGCGCTGTTCGAAGTTCCAACGCAAGTTCTCGAAGACGGGATGGATGTCGGCTGGAACCGAAACCCCGACAATAGCACTACTGAGGAAGTCGTATGGGCGACTTCCCTTTCTGACGGAATCGAAAAGGCAGACCAGACCAGCCACTCGGTGAATTGGCCCACGCTCGTCCACAAAAACACCGACTTTGACGTGACCGCTGATGTAGAGAACCCCTCCGGACTCCCATACACATTTCAAGCAAGCGTCTCACTCTCGAACGTCGAGGGCGGGCCAACGACGATTGATATGGACGAAACGGTTGCGCCTGAAACAACAGACCAGCGGACTGTTGCGACACTGTCCCCAAGCACCGATATTGAGACACCTGGGACAATTTCCGCACCAAGTGACATCACAGTCGGGCCGCCTCGTTTGAAGATGGGTGAGAGTTATGACGGTATCACTGTCGAGTCAAAGGTGTCTACGGCAAGTTCTCTCGGCGCTGCGAACGTAGAGTACAAAACCGACCCCACTCCGGCTATGCCAGACGAGTTTGATGAACGGACACTGAGGCAAACTGCCACTCTGACATTCATTCGAATCTCAACCAACGGTGTCTCTCCAGCACCAGATGAATTTGATGTTGTTGACGTTAACAACTCTCGACAGCCCGATTCAGGGTTACACTATCTCCATACGAATCTCGCTGACTCTACGGACTTTCGGCGATTTACTGACCCCGTTACCGGAGAATTGTACGATGAAAGTACTGGTTCAGGGTTGATTCTGTTAGACCAACTCACGGCACAGGAGTCCGGCGCTGTCGGCTGGTTTCCAGATGGGGAGGGTTCGACAATTATGGACGCTGAGGCGGTGTGGTACACAGAGAGTATGAGGAAGTACCAAGATGAGGAAGATGCGGACTGGTGGCGCTGAACGAGCGAAAAGACGACAGCACGGTTGTTGCGAGTTCTTACGTGCGTTTTGATGGCTGGTAGTTCGCTCTCAGTCGCTGTCTCCACACCGACGAGCGGTCGCGACGACGGCCTGCCCGTACGCGATGCCGCCGTCGCCGGGTGGGACGGCTTCAGGTGCGAGAAAGCGATAACCGCTCTCGACGACACGCTGGCGGAGCCGTCGAGAGATGGCGTCGTTGTACGCGACGCCGCCGGTGAAGCCGACGGTGTCGATGCCACGGGCGTCTGCAGCCTCGACAGCGAGGTCGGCCAGCCCGCGAGCCAGTGTGGCCTGTGCGGTGGCAGCGACATCTGCCGTCGAGACGCGTCCAGAGAGGTCGTCCAGACGCGAGAGGAGTGCTCGCACGTCGAGGACGCGCCGGCCGTCGCTGGTCGTGTATTCGATGTCGACATCGTGGACGGTGCCACCGACTGCGGCGGCTTCGAGGCGCTGGGCTGGCTCGCCCTCGTATCTACGTTTACCGCAGACACCGAGGAGTGCACTCACAGCATCGAGCAGGCGGCCGGCGCTGGTCGTCGTCGGCGTGTTCACACCCTGGGAGAGTTGTTCTCTGACGATATCTGCCTCGGCGCTGTCTTCGACTGCACCGGTTGCGACCAGTCGCTCGTCGATGCGGTCGGCGTCGTCCAGGAGCGAGGCGAGGACGCGCGCAGGGAACTCGACGGCGGTTTCGCCGCCGGGCAACTCGAAGGGTGCCAGTCCGCCGACGCGGTCGAACTCCTCGAAGGTGACATCGAGGATTTCGCCGCCCCAGACCGTACCGTCCGTCCCGTAGCCGGTGCCGTCGGCGGTGACGACGATTGCTCGCTCGACACCGTGTTCGGCACACAACCCGGCCGCGTGTGCGTGGTGGTGCTGGACGGCAACCGGGCCATCGAGACCGTCTTCCGCGTAGCGGTCTGCTGTGTCGCTCGTCAGAAAGTCGGGATGCTTGTCGCAGGCCACGACGTGTGGCTCGATGCCAGTCAACTCCTGGAGGTGTGTCGTCGCCTCGTCGTGGAACGCGACGGCGGCCGGTGTCGTCACGTCGCCGAGGTGCTGTGAGGGAATAATCTGCCCGTCGGCAGCGAGTGCCACCGTGGCGTCTCGCTCGGGGCCGACCGCCAGCACGGCGGGAGCCGTTCCGTCCTCGGGTGCGGCGGGATTCGGGAGCGTTGCGGGGGTGTACCCACGCGACCGGCGGAGGAACCGCCGGGTGCCGTCGACGACGCGGACGACGCTGTCGTCACATCGGGCGACAATCTCCCTGTCGTGGACGAGCGCACCGTCGACGACGTGTCCCAGTCGGTTCCACACCGCCTTGCCGGAGGTGCACATCGGCTCGCCCGGCAGGTTCGCACTCGTCATCACGAGCGGGTCGTCGATGTCGTCGAACAGCAGGTGATGGAGGCCAGCGTAGGGGAGCATCACCCCAATCGTCGACAGTTCCGGTGCGACGGCACGGAGCCACGCCCGGTCGCTGGTCTGGTCGAGGAGGACGATGGGGCGACGGATATCTTCCAGTGTCGACGACTCGGTCTCGTCGACGCTAGCGAACGATTCGACGGCCGCAACAGACGGGGCCATACACGCGAAGGGCTTTGCGGGACGACCCGTCCGCTCCCGGAGCGTCTCGACGACGGCGGGGTCGGTCGCGTCACAGACGAGGTGAACGCCGCCGATACCCTTGACGGCAAGAATCGACCCTGCGGCGAGTGCCTCGGTCGCCCGCGTCAGGGCCGCGCTCGCTGTTGCCGTCACGTCGCCGTCGACTTCGTATCGCAGCGTCGGCCCACACGTCGGACAGGCGATGGCCTGTGCGTGATATCGGCGGTCTGTCGGCGTCTCGTAGCGTTTCTGGCACGTCGAACACAGTGGAAACTCCGTCATCGAGGTTCGCTGTCGGTCGTAGGGAACGTCACGGACGACGGTAAACCGGGGGCCACAGTCGACACAGGCAGTCGCCCAGTAGTTGTGATACGGCGAGTCAGGGTCGCGCATCTCCGCGAGACAGTTCTCACAGATACCGGTGTCGGGTGGCACGGGAACGTCTGTTGTTGCACCCTCGTCGTCGGATTCGCGTATCTCGAACTGGTCTGTGCCCGTCGGTGCGTCCCGTTCGACTGTCACTTCTTCGACCGACGACAGTGGCGGAGCGTCCGAGCGGAGTGTCTCGACGACTGTCTCGACGGCGGCTGCCGGCCCCTCGAACGCGGCGTGGACGACACCACCGGCGTTGCGGACGTAGCCACCGACACCCGCGTCGACTGCGGTTCGGTAGACGAAGGGACGAAAGCCGACGCCCTGGACGACGCCGGTGACGCGAACTGCAACACGGCGGCGGTCTGCCATCGTCAGTCGTGGTGGTGCGTCGCGTGCGTGTGGCCGTGGCCGCCGGTACGGACGCCGGCGAGATACGAGGCCAGCGCGTCGACGCCGTCGCCGTCCCGGGCGTTCGTCCGGAACAGTTCCATCTCGGGAGCGACCTCCGTCACGTCTGCTTCCATCCGCTGTAGGTCGGCACCGACGGCGTCGGCGATGTCGGTCTTGTTGACCACTGCGGCGTCACAGGCATCGAAAAGTAGCGGGTGTTTCCGTACCACGTCGTCGCCTTCCGTCGTGCTGACGACGAGTATCCGTGCCTGTGCGCCCAGCGGGAAGTCGGCTGGACAGACCATATTGCCCACGTTTTCGACATACAGTGTATCCAGTGACGCGAGGTCGAACTCCGTGAGTGCGTCTTCGAGCAGACCGGGGTCGAGGTGACACTCCTTGCCTGTGGTGACGTTTGCGACGGAGACGCCGAGGTCACGGTACCGACTGGCGTCGTCGTCGCCGGCCACGTCACCCACGACGACGCCGATTTCCTCGTCGTCGGGTGCTCGCTCGATTAGTCGCTCGACCAGCGTCGTCTTGCCGCCGCCGGTCGCACCGAGAAACTCCACGGCGAAGACGCCGTGGTCGTGGACGACCCGCTCGTGTAACTCACGGGCCTGTTCGCGAAACTGCCCCAGTATGTCGTCTTCGTCGACATCGTGGTCGTCGTCACCGTCACCGTGACCGAAGCGGTGTGCGTGGGCTGTCGGTATCCGCTGGCCGCCCGTGAGTGCGTCCAGCAAGCGGTCGATTGGCGTGCGATGCGTCGGTCGTGACAGCCGGTGTGGGTGGTGAGTCATTCTCTTTCCTTCGTTGGCTATTCTGCGTTGTCTGCCCGCTCGCGCCTGTTGCTGTGCTGTCGTTCACTGGGGATGCCCAGACACATCAGGAGTCTCCTCCAGTGTTCTTGGTATCGACACCCGAAGTAATAGCGTCTGGGTCGCCTGGGAGCAACCGTTCCGGACGGAAGTGGCCCTTGACGTGGTGGCCGTCCGCCTCGTGGTCGTCGATATCTGCTTTCTCGATGCGTTCCTCACAGTCAGTGCAGTACCAGTGTCCGTTCATGCTTGGTCGGTCGAAAGCCGCGCTTCGATTCGTGATACGAGTTCCGGGAGCACCCCAGCGACAGTGTCGGACAGTTCGACACCCGGTTCGAGTTTGTCCGGGACGACGCCGACGAGCAGTATCTCGTCGGGCACGTCGTAGACCGAGTTTCCGACGGCGAGTGCATCACTGAAACTGAAATCGTGCATCGTCACGTCAGGCATCTCGGCGTCCGTCTCCCCAAAGCGGAACTCCCGGACGGTTCCGGGTGGCTCCTCGAGTGCGAGTGCGTCGACGACGATTGCACGGTCGACGCCGCTCATCGCTTCCAGTGCGAGAAAGGCCGTCGTGCCGGCGTGGGTCACCGTCGTCTCCGGCGGGAGCGACCGGTCGTCGAGTTGCTGAATCGCGTGATAGCCGACGCCGTCGTCGCGCATGACCATGCTGCCGACACCGACGACGGCCTGTTCGTCCGCGGTGTTCGCCTCCTCGTGGGGTTCACCCGTCGTTGTCATTCTCGTCGTCGTCCCGTCCGCCTTGCAGTACGTATGCGTCCATCTCCCCAAATACCATCGATTTGAGCGTTGCCCAGTTGCTCGGCAACATAGCAAAGTAGACGTGGCCGATAACCATCGCGATGATGATGAAGAAGACCAGCAGGTGAATCTGTTCTAGCAAGATGATGTCGACGTAGTTCCCGAGGAAGCCGAGCAACTCGACCCACCAGACCGGGTCGGAGCGCATATTGGCGTACATACCGAACCCAGTCAGCACCAACACGCCGAAGAAAATCGACACCCACCAGAAAAACGACTTCTGCATCGGGTGGTAGGCAACCCAGTCGCCGTCCTCTTCGTCGTATGTCTCACGCGCCTTGTGATAGCCCGGAATGTACGACTTCAGCCCTGGGAACGCCTGTGCGAGCCGTACCGTAATCCGGATGTCGGCCAACTCCGCAAGCTGCCGGTGTCCGTCCACATAGATGTGATACAGCGGAAAGAGGACGAACAGAAACACCATCAGCAACACGCCAGCCCAGATGTGCAAGCCAAAGGCGAGGAAGTAGCCATCCCAGGGAGCGATGTTCAGCGGGCCGTAGGAACCCGTCCAGAGCGCATAGCCCGTCCCTATCAGGATGAACATCAGCGTCGCCTGCGTCCAGTGGGAGAGTCGTGCACCGAGGCTGTGTCGCTCGACCGAGACGCGCCCTTTCAGCGCCTGGACGCGCTCGAAGCGGTCGTCAGCATCCTCGGGTTCCTCGAACACTTCCCCTATCAGTTGTTTCAGACTGCCGACGACACCGGCGGACTCTTCGCTCCCCTCTGGCGGGCCACCGGAACCCGCGGTCGTCACGGCTCACGTCCCCCCTGGCCGGCAAACGGCGTGGAGTTGTCACTCTGTGCCATCGCACCGCCCGGCGACGCGGGCGTAATCTCTTCGGTGTAGCTCTCCTCGGGGCTTTCGACGTGCACCGAACAGGCCAGACACGGGTCGAACGACCGAACCGTCCGCAGGACGTCGAGCGGGTTCTCGACATCGTCGACTGTCATGCCTTCGACGGATTCTTCGAAGATACTCGGCGTCCCGTTCTGGTCGCGGGGGCCGAGATTCCACAGCGTCGGCGTGATAATCTGGTAGTTGGTGACGGTGCCGTCCTCGACGCGAACCCAGTGAGAGATGGCACCGCGTGAAGCCTCCGAGAGCCCGACGCCCTCACCGGAGAAGTCGTCGTCCCACTCCTGTCCGACCTTCCCCTGTGGGTCGATTTCGTCGAGCCACGTCATGATGTTGTCGCGCAGCCAGAGCGCTTCCTGGGCGCGCGCGATGAGTCGGTTGAGCGTACTCGACTGGTTGGGGTCGCCGCCCAGCGTCGCCCGCAGGTCGAACGGGTCGAGGTCGGCGAGGACGAGTCGCGCCAGTGGGCCACACTCCATGTTCTGTCCGTTGTACCGAGGGGCTTTCCCCCAGGAGTAGGCCCCTTCCTTCTCGGGGTCGGGCTTTGGCGGTGACTCGTCCATCGGTGGGCCGCCCGAGTCGTCGGTGTACCAGGCACGGCTCACGTCTTCGGTAATCGCAGAGGTGATCTCGTCTTTCGTCTGCGTCTTGCGGGTGCCGTCGACGTAGATACCGGGGTCGAGTACCTTTCCGCCATTCATGTCGTAGTACTTGCCGTTGGAGTAGTACCGGTTTGGTCCGAGACCGAACTCGTCGGCACCGGCCTCTTTGGCGGTGACGAGCAACGCCACGAGGTCGTGCAGTCCCTGTGCGTAATCCGCCTCGACGGTGCCGTTGGTCACGTTCTCGATGACATCGGGCACTGCCTCGGTCGGGCCGAGCCACTCGCTGACGGTGGTGAGCTGGTCGCGGATATCTTCGATTTTGCTGATACTCGGGTTCGCGGCCATCCCACCCGGCGAGTAGGTGAGCGGATGGGGTGCCTTTCCACCGAACTCCGCAAAGCCCTGGAGGAGTTCACGCTGCATCTCCAGTGCGGTGAGGTAGCCGTCGCCTTTGACGGGGTTGAGCCGCTCTAAGCCGTCTTCTCCCATGACATCCGCGGAGTAGTCCGGTCCGGCCAGTGCGAACAGATGCACGGCGTGGTTCCAGAGGGTGAACATCGCCTCCATCAGGTTGCGCATCCGCTTTGCGGTCGGCGGAATGTCGTCGAAGACGCCAGCGTTCGCTGCGGCGTTTTCGATGGCCCGCAGCGAGGTGTAACGGTGGACGGTGAAACAGACGCCACAGACCCGCTGGGTGAACACCGGTGCGTCTGACGGCGGCCGGTCTAGCACGACCAGTTCCATGCCGCGGAACATGTCCATGTGACTTTTCGCCTCGGTTACCTCTCCGTTCTCCACGTGGAGGGTCGTACTGTGGTGACCCTCGATTCGTGTCGTCGGATCGATCTCGATCTCTGGCATTGTTTAGTTCTCGTCGGTTTCGCACTCGCAGTCGCTCCCACAGCCACAGCCGTCGGCTCGTGGTTCCTCGTCGTCGTCGACATCGCCGTATCCCATCGCCTTCCGTGCGGCGTGGGCAGCAGTTCCCGCGACCGTCGCGCCGACGGCCACTTTGCCCGCGGTCTCGACATCGGTCAGACCGAGGGCCTGCTCTTCGATTGGTTCGTAGAATGGTGTCATCCGGTCCCAGAACCCAGGCTCCATACAGCCGATACACGGTGCACCGACGTTCCGGCAGACGCTGGTGCCGTCGTTCCAGAGCCGAACCGAGTCGTCGCAGTGACAGTACGGCCCCTTGCAGCCGACGCTGTAGAGACACTTGTTGGAATCCTCACCGACGTGGTCGACGAACTCCCCGCGGTCGAAGTAGCCACGCCGCGTACACTCGTCGTGGACGAGCGGGCCGTAGAACGCGGTCGGTCGGTTGAAGTCGTCGAGTTCCGGTGTGTGACCGTTCAGAAGCGTTGCGACGGTCAGCAGAACGTAGTCGGGATGCGTCATACAGCCAGGGACGTTGATGACCGGCAGGCCTGCATTCGACGTGAAGTCCGGCCCGAGTGCTCCCCCGGTGCCGTCCTGGCTGGTGTACTGGACGCCTTTCGCACCGGTGACGTTGTCGTCGAGCCACGGCCCGTCCTCCGGGTCGTCCATGACCGCCGGTGCGCCGTTCTGTGCTGCCTGCCACCCGCCGTAGGATGCACAGGTACCCACTGCCATCACGTACTCCGACTCGGGTGCCAGTTCGTGAACCCAGTCGACGACAGGTTTCGGTCTGCCGTTTTCGGTTCGCCCGAACGTTGCTGCCGACGGAATATCCGTCGGAATTGCACCCTCGATAATCAGGATATCGGGCGTCGAACTCATCGCATCGATGGCTGCTTTCCCGGTTTCGGCCATCAGTTCCGGGTGGTAGGTCACTTCGAGTTTGAAATCAGAGATAGCCTCTTCGAGACTTGGTGACGCGCCCTGCAGCGTCGAAATCGTACAGCCAGAGCAGGTCTGTCCCTGAATCCAGACGACTTCTTTCGACCCGTCCGTCGCCTGTTGCAACGCGGACGCTACTTCAGTACTGTACTGTGAGATGACCGACCCCGCAGCGACGCTCCCGACCAGTTGCAGGAAGTTCCGCCGGGACGTCGATGACTCACTGTGTGTGCCGGACATAAGTGTGAATTTTTGGTATATATGGTATAAATATGGTGTTTTCATTCACGTTAGACACTCTCAATGGCCGTCTTCGGGGTTATGCGCACCTCTCTGGTTAGCATCTCTCTACTCGCCCGTCCGTATACGCTGACTTAGCCGACTCGGTTCGAAACGCCTTCGCCATCGCTTCCCGTGGTATCGAATCCCCAAAGTAGCTACCGGCCCCAGTGGGGTTATGCGACGACGTGACGTCCTGCGGGCTGGCGGTGTCGTGCTGGCGGCAGGGCTGGGCGGGTGTGGGGCACGCTCTGGTGACCCGCTTGTCGTCTCCAGTCCGGCATTTGCCGACGGCGAGACGCTGCCCAGACGGTTTACCTGTGATGGCGCTGGTGTGTCGCCGCCGCTTGTTGTCGACGCCGTTCCGGAACCGACGGCCGCACTCGCCGTCGTGGGCCGGTCGACAATCGGTGTCCTCGACAATCCGACGCTGTGGACACTCTGGAACGTCCCTGCGTCTATCGAGCGGATTCCAGATACACTTGCGCGCGCGCCCGAACTGGACTCACTGGACGGTGCACGACAGGGCGCGACGGTTCGCGGGGAACCGGGCTACCGACCGCCGTGTCCACCCCGAACCCAGTCCGCCGACTACTGGTTTCAGGTGTATGCACTCCCCGACCCCCTCGACGTTGCTGGCGGGTCGGCACACGAACCGGCCGTCGAGGCCATCGAGCGGACTGCCATCGCCAGTAATCGTCTCACGGTTCGCTACATGCGTCCTGGTGCTGGTCAGTAGTTTCGAGGCAGAGCCTCCGGCCGCAAAGAGCGGGAGCTTTCACTGCAGCGTCAGAAGCGCGAAGCGAGTGGAGTGGAGTAGTTCAGGCTTTTGAGTGCACCTTGTTCGCAAGCGGTGCGACTTCGTCGTCGTCTTCGAGTGCCTCGATGACGGTGTCGATGTCGACGTTGAGGCTGTATGCCGGGCGACCCTTGCCCACCGGTGAGGTCGAATCGGAGTTCGCCATCTCGACGTACGATTCGGCTTCGAGACGGTTGAGCGCGCGGTTGACTTCTGCTTCGTCCAGTTTTCCGATGGTGTCGGCGTCGACAGATTCGAGGTGCTGTGTCGTCGCTCGGATGACCTTACCGGTGTGTGCCGGCGTTTCTCCGGCGAGTGAGAGTTCTGTCATGCTGAGGAGGACGACTCGGCCTGAGAGTTTGAGTTCGGCTATATCCGCCGTCATACACACATAATTTGCTTCATCCGATAAAATACTCCCGTTCATACATCGACACGAGTGCGGGTCTGACCTGCCGGGAACCGGGTCGTTTTCCCCTCGACTCGCTTCGGAAGGGTTATATCTCCCCCTGGCGTCGGTTCAACAGTAATGGCAAACGGTACGGTTGATTTCTTCAACGACACTGGCGGTTACGGTTTCATCGAGACTGAGGACGCAGACGAGGACGTATTCTTCCACATGGAAGACGTCGGCGGTCCCGACCTCGAAGAAGGACAGGAAGTCGAATTCGACATCGAAGAAGCGGAAAAAGGTCCACGCGCGACCAACGTCACGCGCCTGTAAAACGGACTACCCGTCTTCCAACTAGCTTTCTTTCGACACTAACACACAGCGACAGCGCTGGCAACGGTCGGGATACCACCTCACTCGTCGCCGTCGACAACGTCGAGTACCGACTCCAGTGTCTCGCGGTTGGCTTCGAGTTGGCCGGTGAACCGGTAGAGCGTCCCGTAGTCGTCGCCGATGCGCTTGAGGAGGTTGTTCTCACAGAGAATCTCCAGGTGGTGGCGCACGGTCGTGTAGTCGACGCCCAACTCCTCCGCGAGTTGGTTCGCGTTGCGCGGACGCTCGTCGAGTTCCCGAAGGAGTTCTACTCTGGTTGGGCCACCGCGTGAACTGGCCAGTAGATACCAGAGTGTATCCTCCATACTCACACTGATTTACGGGAATCGATGAAAAACCCCGTGTCGGTGGCAACCGGTCGCCTGTTTGCTGATTTCACTATCTTCAGGTCGACCCCAGTTGTTCGCTCGCTCTGTAGACAATCTGCATTGGGAGTCCCTTCGCGTCGGTCGGTGGGTCTGGAGGGAGCGACCGCAGTTCCCCGGCCCCGGGACGGGCGGTGTAGGCCAGCACTGTCGCATCCAGGACGTCGTCGACGGCTACCTCGGCTCCGCCGGCCGCTTCGGCCGCCGCTTGCACTGCGGCGGGCGCGTCCGGGTCGAACGTCGCCAGCGCACGCATCCGTTCGGCGTATCCCCCGGCCTTTCGCTTCGAGTGTTCGAGTGGCTCGCCGGCCAGCGCTCGAAAGCAGACTTCGGGGTGGGACTCGACGAAGGCTGTGGCAGCCTCGGGGACGTTCTGGAGCAGGTCGTCGACGGCGGCGATGCCGTCGCTAATGTTGAACGCCTGCTTCGAGAGCCCGCGCCCGGATTTCCGCTCGTTGACCCGCTGGGCCGCTGGATAGCGTCGCTTGCGCGTGGCCTCTCGAACGGGCGGGGTGAAGATAGAGGCACTCCGGGGGCCGACGACGTCGCGGGCGAGACTGTCACACTCCCGCCCCGCTTCGCCCTCTTCGATGAGTCCGATTGGCATATCCACGAGGACGCGCTGTGCCCGCTCCTCGTAGCGGTGCCAGAGCTCACCGATTTCCTCGACGACGACGGCATGGTCGAACCCCTCCCTGTCGAAGACCACGGCGAACCACGACCCAGAACTCCAGTCGACGCCCAGATACAGGTCATCCGCCATACTGCTATTTTCGGCTCTGTGGATAAAAACCCGTGTCAGACGCTGG
>CAZFOF010000022.1:0-8495 GCA_964520265.1 uncultured Halobacteriales archaeon
CCGACGATGACGGTGCCGATGGCACCATTTGATTCGTGGCCGCCCGCGAAGTAGTTGTAGACACCAGCTTTCTCGAAGGTGTGCTCGAACGAATCACCGGCAGCGAGCTGTCCGCTGTCGAAGGCCGATGCACCGTTCGGGACACGGTGGGGCTTGTCGTTTCCGGCGTGGTAGGCGGTAACCGACGATGAAACCTGGGCCTCCCAGGTGACTGTCCCGCCGGGAACGGTCTGGACGATTCTGGGACTGAAAGCGGACTGACCGTTTTCGGTTCCCGAGAGCTCGACGGTGATACTCCCGTCGGCGGCGTCGACGGCCGCCTGGCCGATACCTCCTGCCGACCCGGCACTTCCGGTGTTTCCGGACGGTTGCTGTGTCGGCGTGACGGACACGTTGTGTTCTCTCCCCCCCTGAGAGGAGTTGTCCGAACTGGAGCCGGGTACTGCACACCCGGCCATCGTGCCAGCCGTCGCGAGTCCAACTGTTTTCAGCAGTTGCCGCCTGTCGAGTTCTGGAGACCTCAGTTCCTGGCTCATACTACATACAACGTGAGACAGTCCCGTAGGCCTGCTATCGAGATATTGAATGGGATATTTTAGGGTATAATGAGGTGATTTAATTATTTAGCCCCACCGCGAATCCATGATATTCCATGGCTGTTTGGGGGTCTGTGTGAGACTCGATAGCGCGCGTGAAGTTGCTCACCATCCGCCTCGCAGAGTCGGCCAGTCGCATCCGATTTTCGACCGACTGCGGTGGATAAGGAGGTAACCTGAACCCCACAGTGGTTTTATAGTGGTTGTCGTGTGAGAACGTGGCGTGGTATTCTCGCTGACGCCGGCGTCACTCGCACTCGTCGTGGGAATCGTCTTCCTGGCAGGTATCGTCAACGGTGTTGCCGGGTTCGGGTTCGCGCTCGTCGGGACGATGTTGCTGGCGTCTATCGTGGCTCCGGCGACTGCCGTGGTGTTCATGATTCTCCCGATTCTGGCGGCGAATCTAACACTGGTCAGAGAACTCGACGGAGACAGTCTGCGCACCTGCGGGCAGCGGTTTCTCCCACTACTCGGGGCAGCACTGCTCGGCACCGTCGTCGGGATGGCGATTCTCGACCGATTGCCGGCGGCCCCACTCAAAGCCGGCCTCGGCGTTCTCACACTCGGATTCGTGCTGACGGCACAGAATGCGGTTGCACTCCCCGGACTCGACCGGGCCAGAGAGGGCTGTTTCGTCGAGACGACACCGGCGATGGTCGGCGTCGGAAGCGTCTCCGGACTGCTCTTTGGCGGCACGAACGTCGGCGTCCAACTCATCGCCTACGTCCGCTCGTGTGACCTCTCCCACGGACTGTTCGTCGGCGTGGTTGCGCTGGTCTTCCTCGGATTGAACGCCGTCCGCGTGGCTGCTGCCGGACTGCTTGGACTGTATCCCGACCTCATCATGGTTGGTCTGTCGGCGGCCGCCGCTATCCCGGCGGTAGCGGGCGTCTCGGTCGGACAGCGACTCCGGGGTCGGGTGACCGAAACGACGCGTCGACGTGGCGTCTTCGGATTACTCTCGCTCATCGGCGTTCGGCTGCTCCTCGGTGGCGCGGGCATCGCGTGAGTCTGCCTTAGAAAGTGCCAAGTGGTGCCCGCCGGACGGAGAGGTATGAAGGCGACAGCGAAGGCGCACCCGATTCAGGGGCTCATCAAGTACCACGGGATGCGCGACGAGACACTCCGTCTCCCGTATCACGACTCCATCAGCGTCTGTACCGCGCCGAGTCACACCAAAACGACCGTCGAGTTCGACTCGTCGCTCGACGAAGACCGCTATCAGATTGATGGTGAACCCGTCACGGGACGGGGAGCCGAACGCATCGAAGCGGTCGTCGACCACGTCCGCGACCTCGCGGGACTGGACATTCCTGTTCGATTCGAATCGGAGAACTCCTTCCCGACGAACATCGGCTTTGGCTCGTCGTCGTCCGGCTTTGCCGCTGCTGCGATGGCACTCGTCGAAGCCGCCGGCCTGGAGATGACGCGCCCGGAGATTTCGACGGTCGCTCGCCGCGGGTCGTCCTCGGCCGCGCGCGCGGTCACAGGTGCGTTCTCGCATCTGCGGACGGGGATGAACGACACCGACTGTCGCTCCGAACGCATCGACGTGCCCGCGGCATTCGAAGACGACCTCCGCATCATCGCCGGGATGGTACCGTCGTACAAGGAGACAGAGGCCGCACACAAAGAGGCCGCCGACAGCCATATGTTCGAGTCACGGATGGCTCACATCCACGGCCAGATTGCGGAGATGCGCGATGCACTCGCGGCCGGGGACTTCGAGCGCACCTTCGAACTCGCCGAACACGACTCGCTGTCGCTTGCGGCGACGACGATGACCGGGCCGGCCGGCTGGGTCTACTGGCAGCCTCGCACTATCGAGATATTCAACACCGTCCGCGAACTCCGCGAGGAGGACGTACCGGTGTATTTCTCCGTCGATACCGGCGCAAGTGTCTACATCAATACGACCGCCGACGCTGCCGACCGTGTCGAATCGGCCGTCGCCGACTGCGGCGTCGAGACGCGCCGCTGGAAGGTCGGCGGCCCCGCTCGCATTCTCGACGAGAGCGAGGCGCTGTTCTAACCCATTTGGCGGGGGGCTTTTGCCCACTGCGCTCGTACGGCTGGTATGCACATTGCCGTTCTTGGCGCTGGCTACGCTGGTGTCAGTCTTACCCGAAAACTGGAGCGAACGCTCCCCGACGACGCCGAGATTACGCTCGTCGACGAACGCGACACACACCTCGTCCAACACCTCGTCCACCGCGCAATCAGCCACCCCTCGCTGGAAGACGAACTGACAGTTCCTATCGCCGACCTCCTCGACCGGGCGACCCACCGCCAGGCCCGTGTCACCGACATCGACCCGGACGCTGGCGTCGCTCAACTGGAAGACGGCGAACTCTCCTACGACTACGGTGCCGTTGCAATCGGTGCAGAGACTGCCTTTTATGACTTACCCGGTGCCGAGAGCCACGGCACACCGCTGAAACGGCTCTCTCATGCGGCGCGCATCCGCGAACAGTTTCTCGACATCTGTGACACCGGGGGGCGCGTCGCAGTCGTCGGGGCAGGACTCTCGGGCATCCAGACCGCCGGCGAACTCGTCGACCTCGCGCGACACGAAGGGGCACACGTCGACGGCGACAGCGCGGAGGACGTCCACAGTTCCAGGCCGACCGTCGAGGTACATCTCGTCGAGCAGCGGCCACACGTCGCACCGACTTTCCCCCACCAGTTCCAGCGCGCCGTCGCCGAGGAACTCGATGACCGCGGCGTCCACGTCGAGACAGCGCGGACGGTCGAGGGCACCGACGGCGACGCGTTACAGTTCGCCGACGGCGGCGAACTGGCCTACGACCAACTCGTCTGGACGGGCGGTATCACCGGTCGCGAACCGATGCACGGCCAGCGCCCGCAGGTGCGTGCCGACCTCCGCCTTGGAGAACGTACCTTCGCCATCGGTGACGCTGCACGCGTCGTCGACACGAACGGGCAGGCCGCGCCCGCCAGCGCACAGACGGCGGTGCGACAGGCGGATGTGGCTGCGACGAACATCACGAAACTCGTCGAGTCCACCGACGATGGGTTCTCGCCGCGACTGGAGCGGTATCGCTACTCGGAACTCGGGTGGCTCGTCAGCATCGGTGACGGTGCCGTCGCACAGGTCGGCGACGGCGTCGTCCGCGGGAACGCGGCGAAGGCACTGAAAACGACCGTCGGTGCCGGCTATCTGGGCTCTATCGGGGCGATGGAAAACGCGAGCGAGTACGTCTGGGAGAAGGTCGGCGGCGACTGACTATTCCGCTTCTTCGAGTGCGAGGTCTGGCGTTGTCCAGATGACGAAGTGGTCGTCGTCTTCCCGGTCGATGACGCCGTTGATGTAGTCTTCGGCCATCGGTGGGTCGTTGACCTCTTCGTCGCTGACTGGCGAGACCTGTCGCACATCGTCGACGACCCAACCGATGTAGCCCTGGTCTTCGAACGCATCACCGTCGAAGACGACGACGATGTCGCCGGCGTCGGTGTTTGGCTTGTCGATGGTCACCTTCGGGTTGAGAATCGTCGTAATCTGCCCGCGCAGGTCGACGACGCCCTCGACGAACTTCGCCGTGTTCGGTACCCGCGTGATGTTGGTGTGCTTGACGATTTCCTCGATGTACTCGATGTCGAGGCAGTACTGTTCGTCGTCGAGAGTGAATTCGAGGACGCGCGTCTCGGCTTCCTGTGTGCTTTCGGCTTCCTCGGCGATGCCGGCGGGCCCGGCCGGACTCTGCTCGGTCGCCTCGACGTCTGCCTCGTCGTCGACAGTCTCTGTCTCGTCGTCGACAGTCTCTGCCTGCTCGATGGTCTCCTCCAGGGCGGCTTCCATCTCCTCTGCGTCCGGGAGTTCCGCGCGCGTCCCGCCCGAGGAGTCGACTCCGCTGGCTCCATTTTCGTCGGTCTCTGACTCGGTCGCCGTCTCCATTTCCCCGACAGTTTCAGCCACTGCCTCCGTATTCGTCTCTGCAGTATCGGAGTCGGTCTCGTCGGTAGTCTCTGCCTCTGCTGTCGTGGCAGCACCGCCGTCGGTCGTGGCAGTCTCGGCCGCCGGTGTTGAGTCGTCCGTCGTCGACTCCTCTGCTTCCGAGTCGCTTTCTGCTGTCTGTTCGTCGTCCGATTCCTCGCTGGGCTCGTCGCCCTCCTCTCGTTGGCCTTCACGCATCCGACGGATGCGCTTGGCACGTTCCATACGGTCGTTCTCGCTCATACTGTCACCTCTGTGTAGCCGAACTGCTCGTCCAACTCCGTCGCAATCTCCAGGAAGACCTCCTCCATATCGATTGATTTCTCGTACTCGAAGATGGAGGTTCCGGCCGAAAACGCACGCTGGAGTGCAACGCGCTTTCGCACTTCCCAGACCGGATAGTCGGCAAAGACCTCGTTGAACCAGTTCAACATCGTCCGGTCTTCGCCGGTGTTCTCGACTCGATTGGCGACGACGCCAACCGTGTTCACGGAGATGTCGAGTTGTCCTTCGAGTGCGGCAATCTGGTCGATGAGCAACTCGATTGCCCGCTCGGAGGTCGCCTCGGTCAGGGCAGGGACGATGACGTTCTGCGCCGCGAAGATGCCCGTATCGGTTAGTTTGCCGTAAAACGGCGGTGAGTCGACGATGATGTAGTCGTACTCTCGTTCCAGGGCGTCGAGTGTCTCCGCCAGCGAGTCGAGTGCGTGCGGGCCAGTGACGGCCGCCGGGTCGACGTTGATTGCGAGCTCTCCGATAGCTTCGGCCCCCTCGGTCAGCGTCGGGGTAGATTTGATACGTGCGATGAGGTCAGCGATGGTGAGTTCGTGCTCGGCTTGCAACAGGTCGATACTCGACGGCAACACGTCCATCTCCGCGTGTTCGACGACGAGGTCGTTGACGATATCGCGCCGGCTGTGGTCGGTCAGCGCATCGAACATCGTCGGCGGCCCGGCGTCGTACTGGTCGAGCAATCCGAGTCCTTCCGTCGCGTTACCCTGCGGGTCGAGGTCGACAAAGAGCACATCGCGACCGCGCTCGTTTAGCGCACCCGCGATGTTGATTGCGACCGTCGTCTTGCCAGTCCCGCCCTTCGCATTCGTCACACAGATGCGGCCTGGGCCGCGTTCATCACGTCTCATCTGCACCTGCCGGAACATCCGTGGCCCGCGCTAATAAAAATACGTTCCCGATTATCACTCGAAACAACACGCTCCGCGAGAAAAAATTCGGCGTGATGCGTCGTCAGACGCGTGTCTGACCGACTGCAAGATTTAACAGCCAGCAGGAGAAACATTCGAGTATCATGAGTATCAATCCGAGCGATTACGACCTCGACGAACTCCGGAAGATGGCCCGGGAGCGTGGGGGCCAGACCAACGGGGGTGGCGAGGCCGAAGAGCCCGATATCGGTCTGGGCTCGATGGGGTCGAGCGAAGAGGAGGTCACCAGTGGTGGCTCGTTCCGCGAGGGGTTGTATCGCGAGTTGCTCCCGCTTGAGGCCGGTTCCGGTGACACGACCAAACCCTACCTGACGGGGCTGCCCGAACACTACGCCGGTGAGAATCTCATCTTCGAGTGGCTCGAATTCCTCCTGTTGCACGCTGGCTACCAGGGTGCGACCGAGGCACTCGATTACTACGAATCCATCGACTGGCTCACCGAAGACGCCAAAGCGACACTGCACGACTATCTCCTGGGTATCGACGGCCAGGGAGCAAACGACGGCAACTCACTCGACGTCGACGACCATATGCTGAGTCTGGTCTACATCGCGAAGCTGTCGTCGATGCGCTGACGGTCGATCCGCGGATTTCCCTTTTCGGTTCTTATATACCGGGTGCGTGTCAACACGGTTGGTATGAGTAGCGACGTTGATGCCGAAACCGAGGAAATCTCGGGCAACGGTGGTACCGGCGGTGACGGTGCTGTCCCTGTGGGTGTGAAACTTGGGAGCACGCGGACGGTTATCGCCTTCCCCAACGAGGATGGCTCCGGGCTGCAGACGATACGGACACTGACCTGTCTGGCGAGTTACGACGACCCGCTGACAGGCGAGACCAAGTACCTCTACGGCGAGGAGGCGGCCCGGGAGTATCCCGACCGCGTCCAGTTCATGCTCCGCTCGGGACTGCCAGAGGACGAAAACCGCGCCGAGTTGACCGAACAGTTCTTCCGGTCGGTTATCGAGTCCCACGACATCCCCGAAAACAGCGCTGTCGTCTACGCGATTCCGACCATCGACAACCCCACCGGACTGGAGAACCTCCAGAACGTCATCGAGGACTCCCCCATCGGTGGGGCGCTGATGGAGAGTTACCCCGAATCGCTGTGTGGCTCGATTCCGGCCTTCGGTGACGAACTCGAAGCAATCGAGCAGATTTTCGTCTCTGTCAACATGGCCTCGCCGAACCTCGAAGCCTCTGCGTACCGCCGTGGCGAGCAGATTTCTCCGTTTACCACGGGTGCAGTCACCGGTAACGAAGTCGACCGGATCATCGCCAACTACGTCGAAGAAGAGACGCAGGGCCGTGTCAACATCGACATCACGACTGCCCGCGAGTACAAGGAAGAACACGCCGATTTCGAGGAGTTCGAACCCTTCACCGACGTTATCCAGCAACCCGGTGGCGGCGCACACGAGTTCACCATCGAGCGCTCGGTGATGGACGCTTGCAACGAGTACCTCGACGATGTCGTCGAGGAGTTCGCCAACACGTTCCTCTCACAGCTCGCCAACGACCACATGAAAATCTACCAGCTCGCGCTCGACCGACCGGTCGTGCTGACCGGTGGGATGGCGTGTATTCCTGGTATCGTCGAGGAGTTCGAACAGCGTGTTAGCGAGGAACTCAACCGAGATATCGAGGCAGTGACGGCCGAACGTCCCGACCTGTCCGCGACAATTGGTGCCCAGCGCATCGCTGCGCGTCTCGTTGCCAACCAGTAGTCACTCTTCGCTTTTCGCCCAGCAGTGGTGCCACCGCAACACGAGCCGAGTCACCTCGTCTGCACTTTCCAGGCCAGTACCGAGCGCCCGTGTTCGGCTGTTTCCGCCCTCTGGGGTCGTTCCCCGTTTCTCGCTCGTGGTGCCGAGTTCCTTCGGCAACCTGATACGCAACCGGGGCATTACACCAGATATCTTGCAGTTCAGTTGTAAAACCCCGTCAGACACCCGTCATCGCCGGTGAACTGGCTGGTCTCTCACATCTGTCATCGCCCCTAATTATTAATACCACATGCGGCGTAGTTTCCATATGACCGAATGCCCCCGATGCGGTTCCCGGATGAGCCACAACGACGAGACGACAAAGCTCACTGAGTACGTCTGTCCGGACTGCCACAACACACGCATCGTCTGGAAATCTTCCTATCGTGTGACAGCGTGACACACTCCGGTCGGGCGATTTCGATGCCGAACCAGCTGCGGCACGCGGCAGTTCGTCGGTCGCGAAACCATAATGATTAATAATACCCGTGTTGAAGTAGCAGTTGCAATGACACAGTGTACCCGGTGCGGAACTCGAATGCAGTTCAACGACGAAACAACAAAGCTGACAGAATACGCCTGCCCGAGCTGCCACAACACCGAAATCGTTCAGAAGGAATCCTTCCGAGTCACGGCATAACGATGGACGAACTGGCCCACAACCACAGCATCGCTGTATCACCCGTACCGGTACACCTCGTATAACGTTCTTTTTCGACGCGCTCGCATCCGCCAGCGACGGCACCGTTCGTTTCGAATCAGTGACGAGCTCTTCGAATCAGCAGTTAGCTCTCGGTGGTGAATGCCTGGAATCAGCGGTTTGTTCTCAGTCCGACGCGTGCCGTCCCCAGTGTTTGAGACGGTAGTACTCGCCGAACCGGACGATTTCGCGGTCGACTTTCGACCCGTCAACGGTCTCCCCGGCAGCCAGTCGCTGTATCGTCTGCTGGTCGTC
>CAZFOF010000022.1:8595-16196 GCA_964520265.1 uncultured Halobacteriales archaeon
GTCTCGCGTGTGTCGGCACCCAAACGTCTTCGTTCGTT
Organism: uncultured Halobacteriales archaeon; assembly: GCA_964520265.1. Lineage (GTDB taxonomy): Archaea > Halobacteriota > Halobacteria > Halobacteriales > Haloarculaceae > Salinibaculum. The sequence continues at coordinate 8,634 of CAZFOF010000022.1, forward strand.
CGAGCCAATACATCTCTATGGCAGACGGTGAGACCAACGTCCTCGGCACTGCACTGGAACCCTGTAGCACCGACCCGATGACGGGCTACCTTCGCGACGGCTGTTGTCGTCACGTTTCGGACGATGCCGGCCGCCACGAACTCTGTGCGGTCGTCACCGACTCGTTTCTCCAGTACAGCAAACAGCGGGGCAACGACCTCATCACGCCGCGTCCGGAGTTGAACTTCCCCGGACTCGAAGCGGGTGACCGCTGGTGTCTCTGCCTCGACCGGTGGCTCGAAGCCGAGGCAAACGGTGTCGCGCCGCCGGTCGTCCTCGAAGCAACCTCACAGAAGGCTCTGGAGCGCATCGAGCTGGAGACGCTCGAAGCACACGAATACGACCCCTGACAGCAATTTCACTCGGTGTCGGCTGAAGCGAACGGTTTTGACTGTGGCGTTCCTCCCCTCCGGTATGTATCTGGCAGACGAAGCGTGGCCCGACCTGGCGACGTACTTCGAAGAGGAGTCGCTGGCGCTCGTGCCACTCGGGTCGACGGAACAACACGGCCCACACCTTCCAGAGGGTACCGACCACCTCATCGCCGAGGCGCTGGCACGCGAAGTCGCCGAGCGAACCGGCTATCTCTGTACGCCGACGGTGAACATCGGCGTCAGTCCGCACCACCGGCAGTTCCACGGTACCATGTGGGTCGATGCCCCCGCGTTTCGCGACTACGTCGAGAGTTTCTCGGAGAATCTGGCGTATCACGGCATCGACCGCATCATCTACGTCAACGCCCACGGCGGCAACATCAATCATCTCCGCGAGGTCGGACGCCGTCTCCACGATTCGGAGACAGCCTACGCCATCGAGTGGATGTGGAACGACTCGATTCCGGAACTGGTCGACGACCTCTTCGAGCACCCTGGCCCCCACGGCGGCCCCAAAGAGACGGCGATGATACAGCACATCGCGGGGAATCTCGTCCACGACGACCGCCTCGAATCCGCCCGGGACGGTGGATTGCCGAACTTCGAATACGGCGACGAGCAGATGTACGGCGCACGCACCTTCTACGACGCCATCGACAACACCGACAACGGCGTACTGGGTGACCAGACCGACGCAACCGCCGAGAAAGGACAGCGACTGTTCGAGGCTGCCAGCGACCAGCTCGTGAAACTCTGTGAGTGGCTGGCTGAACAACCACTCGAGACGCTCATGCCAAAGCCCCACGTCGACTAACTTTTCCCGCACCGACTGTCTCGTCTGTGGAACTGTCGTCCGTCCTGCCTCACGCCGGCACTGAAACGAGTGCTTCGATGTCGAACGTGACGCCGGTCAGTTCCTCCGAGACGTCCCAGAGTCGCTCGGCGACGGCTTCGTCTCTGGAGGCGTCGTTCGATTCCTGTCGTTCGGGGTTGCCACGCATATCCAGCAACCCCCCGGGGCCGTAGTAGGCACCGCCTTCGGCGTCGGGGGCAGTCGCCGCGTACAGAAGCGGCAAGGCTCCCTGTTCGGCCGGCTGCGCGAAGACGGCGTTTGCGACTTTCATCATCTGATAGCGCACCCGTGACCCCATCTCCTCGGGGCCGCGATACTGGAGGTTCGTATCGGCATAGCCCGGATGGCAGGCGACGCTTTTCGTGTCGGTGATGCCGGCGTCGTCGAGGCGACGCTGGAGTTTGTAGGCGAAATGCAGATTCGCGAGTTTGCTCTGTCCGTAGGCTTCCCACTTCTCGTATGAGTTCTCGCGCATCAGGTCGTCGAAGTCGATGTCTCCGGCGGTGTGTGCGCCACTGGAGTGGGTGACGATGCGTGTCTCGCCAGGCGTCGACACCAGCAGTTCCAGCAGGTGTCCCGTCAGCGCGAAGTGACCGAGATGGTTCACACCCAGTTGCATCTCGAAGCCGTCTTCGGTCTCCTGGCGGGGAATCGCCATGACACCAGCGTTGTTACAGAGTACGTCCAGTTCGTCGTAGTCGTCGCGCACGCCGTCGGCAAAGGACGCCACGGAATCGAGGTCTGCGAGGTCACACCGGCGGACATCGAGACGGCCACCGGTACCGTCTGGCAACCCCTCCTGAATCTCGTAGGCCGCCGTTTCGCCCCGGTCGAGACTGCGACAGGCCATGATGACCGTCGCACCCCTTCGAGCCAGTGCCTTCGTCGCTTCGAACCCGAGACCGCTGTTTGCGCCCGTTACAACGAACGTCTTCTCGGCACAGTCCGGCATGTCCTCTGCTGTCCAGTTACTCATCAGTCGTACGACGGGAGCCAGCCATACAAGCAGCATCCCTAACTGATACTGTTCGCACGCGTTTCCCGGCAGGAATTTCTGCAAACGGTGCGTTCGGTGTCTCTTTCATACGGACTGCTGTACGTCAGTACCGGACTGACCGCACGAAGGCGTGCGGTTGTCACGGAACACAGGTAGAGCAATCCGTATCAGGAACGGGCGACGACGCTCGTCCGCTGGGTCACCGGGTCGACGTAGACGACCAGCGACCCGTCTTCGTCCTCGGCTTCGACGACCCAGACGCTCAGTTGTCGCTCGATGCCCTGAATGTCGGCACTGTAGCCGTCGTTGGCGAGTGCTTCGGTCGCCAGGTCTCTGGCGTGGTCGGCGTCTTCGACTGTCACGTCTGTCTCCGGAAGCCGTACCGTCATCACCGGCCAGTCGGCGTGGCGGACGAGCCGTTCTGCAACACTGCCGATGAGTCGCCGCTCGACGCCCGAGCGGCCGTGTGTCCCGGCGACGATGAGGTCGGTGTCGATTTCCTCGGCGTAATCGAGGATGGTCTGGGCGGGGTCGCCCTCGCGCAGTTCCGTTACCGCGTCGACGCCGTGGGCGTGCCCCATCGACTGTACCCGCTCGATGGCCGCCTGGGCTTGTTCTTCCAGGTCGTCGTGGCTTTTCCGTTCGATGCGCGAGAGGAGGTCACCACTGACGACAGACAGCGAGTGAATCTCGGCGTCGTACTGTTCAGCGAGGTCAATCGCCTGCAGTGCAACGTGGGCGCTGCCGTCGCTTCCGTCCGTGGGAACCAGGATTCGCTCGTACATACTCCCTCGTTCGTTCACGGCCACTAAATACGACGGGAGAATCCCAGCAGGTGAGACTGCGCTACCCTTTCACGTCTGGCCGACGTATCACGGCGTATGACTGCGACGGAGAGTCCACCAGACGGTGCCCGCCCGACACATCTCCCAGACGAGACTGCACTCGATGGATTTCTCGACAGCCACGACGCTGCGCTCGTCGAGTTCTACACCGAGGGCTGTTCGATGTGCGCGAGTATGGAGCCAGTGCTGGGCAACGTTGCCCGCGCGACAGACGTCTCGGTGGCACTTGTCAACCCGCGGGACGACCCGCCACTCGTCGACCGCTTCTCGGTGCAGAGTGTCCCGTTGCTCGTCCTGTTCGTCGACGGCGAACCGGTCGCCCGCCGCGCGGAGGGGTTCGTCGGTACCGACGAAACTCTCTCTTGGCTGGCAGAGCACACCGAGTAGTCACTCTATCGGCCCTGCAGCGTCGGGTGTCTCACCCGGTCGGCCACCTGCCGGGAGACGCCCCGCTCGATACAGTGCGAACAGGACGGCGACGACGACTCCCACCAGCACTGCGAGCGTCTGGAAAGCAACGGTGTAGCTGACGCCCTCCACCACGACCAGTCCGACAGTTCCTGACCCGAGTGACTGGACGAACATCATCGACGCCGAAAACAGTGCGTAGGCGCTCCCGCGGTGGTGGTCTGGCAACGACGAGAGCATATAGGTGTCGACGGCGGGGAACAGCGAGTGGATTGCATACCCGAGCAGAAGACTGACGCCACCGACGAGGACGACACCCTCGACGACGGTCAGGGCAATCACGCAGACGACGAAGGAGCCGACGATACTCAACAGGAGCGGGACGTTCGGCACTTCATCGGCGAGTTTCCCGGTGATGAAAAAGGCCGGGACACCGGCCGCGAACATTCCCGAGAGGAGCAGTCGGGCCGTTCCCGGGTCGATACCTTTCGCAACGTCGAGGTAGTCGCCGTAGAGATTGAACAGGCCGTTCCAGAGAAAGCCAGCGGCACCGATGACGGCGATACCGGTGAGGATGATTGGCCACTGCGCGCGCCCGGCGGCGCGGATGCTCCGGTCTGCGCTCCCTGCGGAGGGGAGCGTCGTCTGACGGCTGGCCCACATCAAAAACATCGTCGCGAGCGCGGCCGCCCCAGCGACACAGTAGAAGATGAGTCGCCAGTCGCCCACGAACAGGACGGCACTGACAGCAAGCGGTGCGCCGACGGCGGCCAGTTGGCTGGACATCCCGTGGATACCGATTGCACTGCCGACGCTGTCGGGAAAGAGTTCGCTCACGAGCGGATTTGCGGCGATGAAGTAACTGCCACTGGACAGTCCCATCAGAAAGGCCCCGGCAGTCAGCTGGGTCACCGACCCGGCGACGGCGGTGAACAGCGACGAACAGACAAGCAGGCCGCCAGTCGCCGCAGTGACGTGATGACGGGGAACGCGAGTCAGCAGATAGCCCGTCGGCAGTCGTGGTGCGGCACTTCCCAGCCACGCGGCGCTGGTAACGATGCCCAGCGACGCTGCCGTCACGTCGAAGTCGGCGGCGGCGGGCTGTACCAGCGGGGCAAAGAGGACGCGTGCCAGATTGACCAGGAAGACCATCGCACACAGCGACCCGAACAGTTCACGGCGGGACACGCCTGTTTGCAGTTTCTGGATGCGTTTGAACCGTTCGGACTTCCCCGAACGCCCCCGTTGCTTTTCAGAATCTCTGCCCAACAGTAATCCGTGACATTCAGCATCTGTGTCCGTGAGACCTACGAGGACGACGAGGGCGACGAGCAGACGCGCTACGGTGTCGCCGTCACGACCCGCCTCGCCGCCGTCGGGACGCTCTGTCCGTTCGTCAACGAACACGGCGCTGTCGCCACCCAGTCGTTCGTCAACGTCGACCTCGGCCGCCGCGGCATCGATTATCTCGCCGATGGCCTCGCTATCGACGACGCGCTGTCGGCACTACTCAACGCCGACGAGGACGCACAGTTGCGCCAGCTTCACGGTGTCGACGCCGAGGACACCTTCACCTTCTCCGGCGAGGAGTGCAAGGACTGGTACGGCCACCGGGAGGGGGACTCCTTCACCGTCGCCGGTAATCTCCTCACCGGTGAGTCGGTCATCGACGCGACTGCCGAGCGCTACGCCGACAGTGAGCGCGAGGAACCGCTTGCCTCACGCCTTATCGACGCACTCGCCGCCGGTCACGCCGAAGGGGGCGACAAACGCGAGGAACTGCACGTCCAATCCGCTGCGCTGCAAGTCGCGACCACTGAAGACCGCGAGGCTGACCCCTTCTACGATAATCTGCGCGTCGATGCGACGGAGACGCCGATTGCCGACCTGCGCGAGACCTACGAACTGGCTGTCGAGAGTTTCGAGGCCGCACACGAAGACGCAGACGCTGAAGATGAGTGAGTTTTCGAGAGGCGAAAACGAACGGAATGGGTTGGCCAGGATTTGAACCTGGGGCCCTCGCCGTGTGAAGGCGATGTCATAACCGGACTAGACCACCAACCCGCATCAAGGTGTATAGCGTAGGTTTTCATAAAAGACTCGGTCGGTGGACACCTCACTGCTCATGACCCTCCGAAAGAGCGTTCGATGCTTGCTCGTCCCCGCTACGGATTGAACCGATACTCGGGTTGTTCGAAGTCTGTCGTCCGGTAGTGGACGACAATCGCGCCGATACCGATTGCAGCACTCAACTCGATTGCCCCCGCTGCCAGAATAAACTGCTCGAAGGTGAGACCGATTCCCATCCCGACTGACGGCGGAATGAAAAACACCGAACACGCAATCAGTCCGAATGCACTTGCTGCAAGCCACGCGTACCATGGTAACCTCTCGATCAACCGTGCCATCTTACTCGCTCTAAGAACAGATTACCTATTTAAATGTTTTTACTGAGAGTCTGGGTTTCTCTAACTGACTTGTCGGAAGACACAAAAATCAGATAGTAAGTACTTCTTTTCTGTCTGTTCGTTCAGTTGCTTCGCTGTTCCCGCACTGTCTCCAACTTCTCGCGGGCGTTCCCGATGGCCTCTTTGGCCTCACCTTCCGCACGACCCTGCAGTTCTTTGAGGTCGTCGCGCACCTCTTCGAGTCGGCTTGGCTCTGGCTCAGCCTCTTTACCAGTCAGTTGCTTGACTCGTTCTTCGATTGGCTCCAGTTCCTCGGTGATGCCGCGTTTGGCCGTTTCCCCTGCTCGTTTGAGGTAGTACCGGGTATCTTCGAAGTGCTTGTTCATATTTGTCCCTTTGTGAGGGACAGATATAGACTTTGTGGGTGGTTGACCTGTTGTCCTGTCCTCGCCGTGCCGTCGGGGAGTCTCTGTCCGGCACAAACTGTTTTCCCCCGAGGGTCAGTACAGTGTGGTATGTTCACACGGATATCCGTCCCAACCCCGTTTCAGGTGGGGCGGGTCAACGCCTACGTCGCGGGCCAGACGGTCGTCGACCCGGGGCCAGACAGCGAGGAAGCCTGGGCAGCGCTGCTCGATGGGCTGGAAGAACTCGATTTGGCACCGAATGCAATCGAGCAGGTGCTCGTCACCCATCCCCACCCTGACCACTTCGGACTGGCCTCGCGACTGCGAGAGATGGGTGCCGAAGTCGTGGCAAGTCCCACCGCAGCGGAGATTATCGCCGATTTCGGCGGACGCCTGACACTCGAACAGGAGTTTTTCAGACCGTTTTTCGAACGCTGTGGGCTGTCGGCGGAAACGGCACAGACCGTCACGAGCCTTCCCGATTCCTTTCTCCCCTACGCGCCGGACGTTCGGATAGACCGGGAACTCGCCGACGGCGAGGCAATCATCGTCGACGACACGGAACTGTCTGCCGCGACAGTCGAGGGACACGCGCCCGGTGAGCTACTGTTCAGTTTCACGGACGGCGGCGACCACCGCGCGCTCGTCGGCGACCACGTCCTCGGGCACATCACGCCGAATCCGTTCTTACAGCCGCCCGAGACGCCCGGCGGCGACCGCCCCCGGGTGCTCCCGCGCTACAACGGCTCACTGGCGTGGCTTCGCGACCAGGGACACGACCAGTTTCTCCCGGGACACGGCGACCGCATCGACGACCCCGCCGGACGCATCGACGAGATTCTCGCGGCCCACGAACAGCGGACGGCCACCGTCCGTGACCTTCTCGACGGGCCGACAGTGCCCGCAGACGTGATGCACGGACTGTTCGACGACCTGCCGGTCACCGAGCAGTTCTCTGGACTCAGCGAGGCCGTCGGCCACCTCGACGTGCTGGAAAAACAGGGGGAGGTTCGCTCTCGCGAGTCAGGTGCCGTCATCGTCTACGAGCGCATCGAGGACTAATCCTGGCGGCTGACGGCCGCGCGGTTCTCTCATACGGACTGCTGTACGTCAGTACCGGACTGCCCGCATGAATGCGTGCGGTCGTCCCGGAAAACAGTTACAGCAATTCGTCTCATACTCCCGGCTATACGTACGTGAATAGATTTGGCACAACGGGGTGCCAAAATCGT